>DATNKF010000323.1:0-11427 GCA_035603555.1 Allostellaceae bacterium | reverse complement strand
GCCACTATCGGCTATTACGTGCTGCTGCCCAACCTCTATTACCGCGCCGGCCGCGACACGATTTTCGGGCCAAGCGTGCTCGAACAGGGCAGCGCCGAGCGCGACCGCATGCGGGCGGTCCGCACCAAGATGACTATTCCCCCGGTCATGAAAGACGTTGCCGCGATGTTGGATTTTATCGACCGGCAAAGGGAGGTAAAGGAGGGGAAAGTCGGATGTCACGGCTATTGCATGAGCGGCCCCTATGCCTTGGCGGCCGCGGCGCGCTTTCCCGAGCACGTCGCCGCAGCCGCCTCGTTCTACGGTACCTGGCTCGTCAGCGACGCCGAAGAGAGCCCGCATCTCTCATTGGGCAGGGTCATAGCGGAGCTCTACATTGCCTGTGCCGAACACGACGACCTGGCGCCCCTCCCGATGGTCGATGAGCTGCGCACTCTGTTTCAGCGGGCGGGCTCGCCGGGCGAGATCGAGCTCTACCCCGGGGTCCATCACGGCTTCGCCTTCCCTGAACGCTGGTGCTACGACAAGCCGGCCGCGGAGCGGCATTGGGAGCGGCTGATCGCCCTCTATCGGCGGCGTTTGGGCTAGAACCGAGCCGCCCCCGGTCAATCGAGCTTCAATGGCGCGCCGTCTAGCTCCTCCGCGCGCTCTACCTCGATCAACACCGCATGCCCTTGTTTCTGGGGATCGCGGTCCTTCTCGGGCTGTACCAGGCGACGCCAAACCTCCTCGTAGACCGGTCCCGAGCGGTAGATTTTCGTCCGGCCGTAAAATCGGGCGATGCCACCCTTCGGTAGAATGCCTTCCTCGCGCAACTGCGGCTTGCGGAAATAGACGGTGAGCTTGGTCCCGTCGGTCAGGTTCTCGTTGGTCGAGCCCTTGCCGCGCTCCCACAGCGCGATATGCGTATCGTCATACACCATCGTGCTGCCGCGCGGGCTGATCTGGGCGAACCCATTGGGCAGCACGCTTCCGACCAGACACACATTCGCCGGGAAGGCGGTGTCAATGTGCTGGTGTAGGATCTTGGGAATGGTCGCCACGACTTTCTTCCTCCATGGCATTGCTGAATATACGTAATATACGAGGGCACATCGCGCCTAGGCGTCGCTGCAGTTTTAGTCACCATCCCCTGCGCTCTTCGAGGCGCGCCTTCACGAAGCCTTCGATCGCCACGATCATTTCGGTGATGTCGGCCCGCAGGCGATCGAAGCCCGGGCTCTTCTCCAGGGTCTTCTGATCCATGTAGAGCGCGCGATCGACCTCGATCTGCAGGCTGTGGCGGTGTGTCGCCGGATGCCCCTGCCGTTTGACGATCTCGACGCCCTTATAGATCTCGTTGACGCGCACCGTGTAGCCCTGCTCGCGCAGCACCTGCGCAACAAACGCGGTGAATTCGGGCGCACAGGTCGTGCCGTCGCGATCACCCAGTACAAAGTCGGCGCAGTGGCCGCCTTTTTTGCCGCTGCGACTGGACGGCATCGAATGGCAATTCACATGCCACACACTTCCGAATTTGGCATGCGCATGCCGGCAAGCCTGATCGAGAACCCGATGATAAGGCGTATGGCAGCGCTCGAGGCGGGCGAGGACTTCGTCGACTCCGAGCTTGCGGCCGTAGATCGGAACGCCGGTTCTGGCGACCCGGCGCACCAGCCCGAGTCCCGTCTGCGTTCTGCGCGAGGGGGCGAGCGGCGACGGCCATGTTCCGTCAATCAGCGCGACATCAAGGTCGTCGACGGCGCGGTTCGGGTCGACGTAGCTGCGGGGAAATACGGCGCCAATCAATGTTGCACCACAAGCAGGTGCAGCACCGTAGAGTTCGTCGACATAAGTGTCCTCCGCGGTGCGCAGTACGTCCAACGGACAGCTGAATTTGAAATCCTCGGGGTAACTCGTTCCGCTGTGCGGCGAGTCAAAGATCAGGGGCACTTCCGCGGCCTGCGGGTCGCGGCGCCACAGCACACCGGGGATCTCGAGGTTCATTCCGTCAGCTCGTTCCTAGCTGCGCCCGAGGCTGGGGGCACGCCCCGCCGGGCGAATTTACGCACCGACCCCGAACCGGGCAAGCTCCGCCGCCAGGGCCGCATTCGTTGCCGGGGTGACGCGGCGGCCGATCGCGTGCAAGATGGCATTTCCGCCTTTTGTCCCGGGGAGCGCTGCGTGCCTGAGCCGAATTATGCGGTCGAGCTGACCCTACCTGACATCGAGCCCTACCGAGCCGGGAACACCGGGATCGACTATGTCACGTCTTTCGACAGTGATCAGCCCGGACCGCACGTGCTCGTTACCGCGCTGACCCACGGCAACGAGATCTGCGGGGCAATCGCGCTCGATCGCCTGTTTCGCGCCGAACTGCGACCACGATCGGGTAAGCTGACCTTGGCGTTCGACAACGTTGCCGCCTATCACAGCTTCGATCGCCGGATGCCCACCGCCTCCCGCTTCGTCGACGAGGATTTCAACCGGCTGTGGTCTCCGGCAACTCTCGACGGAGCGCGCCAATCGGTCGAGCTCGCCCGCGCCCGGGCGCTGCGCGCCATCGTCGACTCGGCCGATTTCCTGCTCGACATCCACTCGATGCAGTACGCGACGGCTCCGCTGATGCTGGCGGGTATCCTTGACCGATCGCTCGCTTTGGCGCGGCGGGTCGGGATCCCCGAGTTGATCATGTGCGATGCCGGCCACGCCGCCGGTCCGCGAATGCGCGATTACGGCGGGTTCGGCGATCCCACCGCAACCAAGACCGCGCTCTTGATCGAAGCCGGACAGCATTGGGAGCGACGCGCCGCCGAGGTTGCGACCGATGTGATGCTGCGCTTTCTGATGGCCGTCGGGACCTTGTCGGGCGAAGACGCGGCGCCGCTCGGCGGACCTGATTTTGCGGCACACCCCGCACAACGCGTCATCCACGTCACCGAAGCCGTCACGATCACCGGCGACACCTTCGAATTTGTCCAGGATTTCCGCGGGCTGGAAGTACTGCCGCACAAGGGCACCTTGATCGGGCGCGATAACGGGCGCGAAGTACGCACGCCCTATGACGATTGCGTCCTGATCATGCCGTCGCGGCGTCTCGTCAAGGGGCAGACGGCCGTTCGCCTCGGCCGCTACGCCGAGTGAACAAAGCCCCACTCGATCGCGCCCTGCCGGCCCCACTGATCAAGCGCAGCTTCCCGCCGATCGCCGATCCGCAGGCGCGCGTTCTGGTACTCGGGACCTTGCCCGGCGAGGAGTCGCTGCGCCGCGGCGAGTACTACGCCCATCCCCGAAACCTGTTCTGGCCGATCGTCTTCGCGTTGTTCGACGCTGTTCCCGCTCCGGGTTACGCCGAAAGGCTGGCCTTTGTCGCGGCCCACCGGATCGCGCTGTGGGATGTGTGCGAGACCGGAGAGCGCGACGCGAGCGCCGATTCCTCGATCCGCCGGGAATGTCCGAACCCGATCGACCGGCTGCTCGACAGGCATCCGCTGATCCGCGCCGTCGCCTTCAACGGCGCCGGGGCGCAACGCCTCCACGACCGCCACTTCGTGCGGCGCCCCGATGTCGATTACTTGGCGCTGCCCTCGACCAGCCCAGCGCATGCCCGTATCGGCTTCGCCGGGAAGCTCGCACGCTGGGCGACCCTGCGTGAGGCAGTCCGCGATCCGACCGCTTGAATCGAAGGCGTCGCCGCCCCGCTTACCCGGGCGCGAGCACCCGCGCTGCGGGAACCATGAAATTGCCGGCGATCAGCTTCAAGCGGTCGTCACTGCTCGTCAGGCAGGCCGCCCGTACGGCGTGAAGGGCGGCGCCCGCCGCCGTCGCGTTCCAAAACCAGTCGCCGAGCTGGCGGCTGGACGGCTTGGCGGAGCCAGCAGCACCGGCCTCCAGATAGTAGGCCTTCAAATCATCCACCGCGAAGCGCAGCATCAGCGGGGGTGAGAATGTGGCCCGGGGGCTCGCCAACACTTCACCGCGAAGCTGGCCCGCGACCAGCCGGCCGCAATCGGCGATCGAGAGCCCGCTCAGCCCTAGGGTGCTGTACCCGCGCTGAGTGACCCATCGGTCGTGATGGCCTCGCAAGAGATCGATCTCGCTTTCGAATTCTCTGGCCATCACCTCGGCCGAGCCGTCGGCGGCCGCAGCATGGTCGAAAGGCAGGCGCCAGCCGGGATCGGGCCGCGCCCGCGGGTCGTCGTCGGGAAAGTCCTCGATGAGGACCGGCCCATTCTCACGCTCGACCAGCCGCAATGCGGCGAGGATCACCCGTTTCTGAAACCCGGGGTCGCTCGGCGGTCCAAACGGCCGCCCCAGCTCAAACGGCACCCAGAGCGCGCGCGGCGGTCGGGTCCTCTCGGTTTGCGGGCGGATCAGGCTGATTGCGACCGCTGCGAGATCTTCTTCCTCCAGATAGTGCCCCAGCGCGCTCACGGCGCGCGTGCAGAGCGGTCAAACGGGAGGGAGGATGACGGTGTCGACCCGGTCGTTCTTGAGCCGGCCGGCCAGTTCGCGGGCATGCGGCTCCATCAGCACCGGATCGGTGGCGCCCATGAACGAGTAATGGGTTTGCGCGACCTCGCCGATAACCGCGTCGGCGGCCAGCTCGTTCAACCGGTCGAGCGGGAAGACGACGTTCCAGTCTTCCTGAAACCCGGTGCGGTCGAAGTTGATCGAGATATGGCTGATCAACAGGTCTTTCGCCCGCGTGTCGGCGGGGATCGCGCGGTAATCGGCATCGCGCCCGCGGAACGGCTCTTCGCCGCGCACGACGAGGCCGGCCGACGACACGATCGCGACCCGGCACTGCGGCAAAGCGGGCCCTTTTACCCACGGGCGCGTCGTGAAATCAGGACATTCGAGTTCAGCGAGGCGCTTTGCTTGCGCCGGCGGCAAATCGGTCAATCTGGTCATGTGCACCTCCTGTCTCATTTAATCCCGGCATGGGCAAGAGCTACGGTGTAGCATCTAGGATGCATTCGTGCCTCGCGCCGAGCTGAGCCTCACCGCGTCCGGCAAAAAATATTCTCGTAGATCACCACTGCATCTTTGTCGGTCGGGCGGGCGCCATGCCGGCGACGACCGAACGCGCCGGCGAGCATTTCACGGTAGGCGAAAACCACGGGAAGGTGAGAGACTGGGCCAGACTTTTTGCAGCCGCCGAACGGCGAGCGAGGTGATCCGATGACAGACACGAAGTCCGGCCGCGCGCATCTGATTGCCGGCGGTTTTCCACCTGGTTCTTATGCCGGACACGACCATGACTATGCCCGCCTGCGGCTGCTCGGGCTGCTGGCCGAACGGGGCATTCCGGCTTCGGTCGCCAATGATTTCGCGGATATCGCGAAATGGCTGCCGGTCAGCCAATTGCTGATCACCTATGTGGCCGGTCCCTACCCCGACGCTGCGCAGTGCCGCGTCCTCCAGGGCTGGCTGGAAGGAGGTGGCCGCTGGCTGGGCTTACACGGGACTAGCGGTGGCCGCGCCGAGCGGGTGGAGGGCTCGCGCCAGCGCCGCACGGTCAAGACCGAGCACCATGCCCTCCTCGGCAGCTACTTCCTGACCCATCCCCCGATCTGCAAGATCCGCGTCGACGTGAGCGAGGCCGATTCCCCGCTTACGCGCGGGCTCGGCGCGTCATTCGCGGTCGAGGACGAGCCGTATTTCATCGAGCTGCAAGATCCGGGCTCGACGCAGATCCTGCTGACCGCGGATTACGGCGCGAATGCCACCTCACCTGCGATCGGGACCCTCTACCCCTCGGACACCTCACTGCAATCCGACGGCCGTACCCGCGTGCTCGGCTACACCCGACAGGTCGGCGACGGCGGCGTGACCTATTTTGCTCTCGGCCACTGCCACAACCCCGTGATCCGCGCTGCTCGGCCCGCCGACGCCACGGATAACACCCCACCCACCTTTCGCGGCGCGTGGGAAACCGACACGTTCATTGCGCTGCTGCGCAACGCCATCGCCTGGGGTATCAACGCCGCCTGATCTGGGCGGCCGGCCTGCGTCTCGCTATGGCAGACCGGCCGCAGTGTAGCCCGTCAGGCCGCACGGCTCTGATGGTACTGACCTCCGGGCTGCGAAATCCCGTGTAGCGCCTCGGCGGTTTTCGGCAGAGAGCTGTGGGTAGCCAGATCGCCGAGCGAGACAATGCCGACGAGGCGTTTGTCGTGATTTAGCATCGGCAGGCGCCGCACCTGCAGCTCGGCCATGTTCTCGGCCACGTGCTCTAACCGGTATGCTTGGCGCTGATCGTCAATAACCGGAACGCCCCGGCATCGTCGAGGATCGGCATTAGCGGCTTGATGCGGACATGGGGGCGAAGGACCGCCTCCCCGGCGACGGCAAGCGGCAATTTGTGAACTCGGCTGAAATCCGGCGCCCGGAAGACCGCCAGCCCGTTCTCTTGATGGGCCAAAAACCCTCGTCCTCGACAAGGGAGTGGGCGGGCGCCAGGAACGCGTCGACCTTCCCTTTGCCGCCATTCGACGCACAGCCGCTCCGCGGTCTGCGCCGTCAGGTTCTTGAGTCGGCAGATAAAGCGAAGCGGCGGGCTGCGCCTCGATGGTGAGCAAGCCGCCGATTGGAAGGGTCTATCTTCCCCAACCTCCAACCGCGCCGATCATTCCTGACCATCCCGCGGCGGCGCGGTCGAGGCAGGGTTTAAAAAGCTTTGGGCGCCTTTTGCGAACGATCCGATGCCGGTATCCCCGCCGCACTCAGCCGAGCGGCTCGAAGAGACGCTGGATATCGGCGGCTTCGAGTGCCGCAGCGGCATTGCCGCCCCCTTCGTAAATCCCGGCGGCGAGCGCCTTCTTGCGCTCCTGCAATTCGAGCATGCGTTCTTCGACGGTACCCTGCGCGACGAGTTTGTAGACGAAGACGGGCTTGTCCTGGCCGATACGGTGGGCGCGGTCGGTGGCCTGATCCTCGACAGCCGGGTTCCACCAGGGATCGTAATGGATGACGGCGTCGGCGGCGGTCAGATTGAGACCGGTGCCGCCGGCCTTGAGGCTGATCAGGAAGAGCGGCACCTTGCCCTGCTGAAAGCGCGCTACCGGACCCGCGCGGTCGGTCGTGTCGCCGCGCAGTTCGACGAATTCGATGCCGGTCTCGGCGACCGCCGATTTGATCAGGTCGAGCATGCTGGTGAATTGCGAGAATAAGAGGATCCGCCGGCCGTCCTCGACCAGCTGCGGCAGCATCTCCATCAGATGCTCGAGTTTGGCGCTGGCGGTCACCCGCCGTGCCGCGGCGAGCTTGACCAGACGCGGGTCGCAGCACACCTGGCGCAGCTTGAGCAAGGCGTCGAGCACGACGATATGACTGCGGGCGAAGCCCTTCTGTGCCACCTCGCGGCGTACCTTCTCGTGCATCGCGAGCCGTACAGTCTCGTAGAGATCGCGCTGCTGCCCGGAAAGTTCGAGCGGGCGCAGCATCTCCGTCTTGGCCGGCAGTTCGGCGGCGACCAGCGATTTGGTCCGCCGCAGCATAAACGGCTTCAGCCTTCCCGAGAGCACGGCGCGGCGCCCGCCATCCTGCTTCTTCTCGATCGGCGTGCGGAAGATGCGGGCAAAGAGCCGAGCATCGCCGAGCAGCCCGGGCATCAGAAAGGCGAATTGCGACCACAGCTCGCCGAGATGATTTTCAACCGGCGTCCCGGTCATACAGAGCCGGTGGCGCGCATCGATGCGGCAGACGAGCCCGGTCGTCTTCGCACTGGCATTCTTGATTGCCTGCGCCTCATCGAGCACCGCGATGTGCCAGATCACCGGCAGCAGATAATCGGCGTCGCGCGGCAGGAGCGCATAGGTGGTTACCACCAGATCGGCATCGCCGATCTCGCTGAAATGTTGCGCACGATCGGGTCCGTGCAATGACAGGACGCGGAGCTCGGGCGCCAGGCGTGCTGCTTCGGCGAGCCAGTTCGGCACCACGCTCGTCGGGCAGACGACGAGGCACGGCCGGTCGAGACGGCCCTCGCGCTTTTCGACCAGGATGTGGGCCAATGCCTGCACAGTCTTGCCGAGCCCCATATCGTCGGCGAGGATCCCGCCGAGCTCGTAGGCGCGCAGGAATTGCAGCCAGTCGAGCCCATCCTTCTGATAGGGCCGTAGCTCCGTCTGCAACCCGGCCGGCGGCTCCACCTTGTCGATCCTCGAAAAGCTCGACAGACGGTCGACCAATGCCCGCAGCCTCTCGCCGCCGAGCCAGCGCAATCGCGTCGCCGCTTCAACCGCGACGAGGCCGACGGCGGCACCCGCCGGGATTTCGATCTTGCCCGCGGCGGAAAGGCTTCCGGGGTGATACAGCTCGACCAAGGTCGACAGGATCGCCTTGGTGCGGTCGAGCGGAAGCGCTACGTGCCGGCCGTCGGCAAGCTTGCCGAACACCGTGCCGTTATGCGCCAGCCTGTCGAGGTCGCCCGCGGCGCTGCCGTCGCGCAGGCGCGCCAACAATGCGGTCAGCACCGGCAGCAGCGCCACCCGCTCCCCATCGATCTCGATCCCGAGATCGAGCGAAAACCACCAGCCCCCGCCGCCCTCCTCGACCTCGGCGGTCCATTCGCCGCCGCCGTCGACAACGCGATGGCGGAAGGTGTCCTCGACATCGACCCGCCAGCCCTCGCGTTCGAGCCGCGGCACGGCCTGGTAGACAAAGCTGGGCCAGTCGCCGCGGCCGTCGAGAAAGCCGAAGGGAATTCGACCGGCATCCCCGCCAGCGGCGGCAAAAGTCTCGATCGCGCGCAGGCCGAAAGCCTCCAGCCGGTCCTGCGCCGACCGCTCGGCGGCGAGGTCTCGGCGGCGGACGATGATCCGGCCGTCCTCGACCGTGCGCTGATCGCGCGGCGCCTCCACGGCAGCAATCAGGGTATCGCCATAGAGGTAGCCGAGCAGTGCGACATCGACCCCATCCTCCAAATCCTTTGTCCAGGTCTCCCAGTAGTTCCGGCGGCGCTGGCGGTTGGCGAGCAGAAGGGTGGGAATCGGCGGCTCTTCCCGGATCTCCTCGGCCAGGTCGGTTCGCGGCCGCGGCAGCGCGAGATCGGGCAAGTCGCGCTCGATCAATGCGCCGAGTGCGGCCGCCTGGGCGATCGTCACCGGCGGCGCCGACAGCGCTATTCTGACGAGCGGTCGCGCGACCTCGAGCGCGATCGGGCCGACGACGTGCTCGGCCGGGTCGACATACCAGGGCGAGGCCGACGGCAGCGCTAATCCCGAACCATCGTCGAGCTCGACATCAACCGTCTGCCGGCCGTCCGAACCGAGGCGCCAGGCGAGACGGCCGTGGCGAGAGGGACCCAATGTCAACGGCGGCGAGGCCAAATCCTGCCAACGGCAGCGGCCGGTAGCGAGGATCCGATGCAACAGCAGGTCGATCAGGTCGGCGTCCTCCGGGAGAGGCGGCGGCGAGCGCCCGAGCCCGTCCCGCAGCAGTTGCAGAACGGCGCGGTCATTCGGGCGGAGATATTTCGCGGTGGCGTTCTGCAGCTGTCCGGCGGGCAGCGGCCGGTCGGCGCCCCAGCCACCCGATTTGAGAACCCGGACCACGCGCAGATCGAGGAGGAAGGGCAGACCTGGCCGCGGCGGCTGATCGAGACGATAGGCGATCTCATCCGGAGCCGCCCCCGGGTGGGCAGCCTGACGCAGCTGATGCAGCCAGCCGCCGACCGGGCCCGGAAGCACATCTTCCCCGGTTCCCTCGATAGCCGGCGGGTTGGCCAACGCCTCCAGCAGCACGGCGGCGGCGTGCTTGCAGTTCCATGCCACCGGGCAGCTGCAGCGGGCGGACAGCGAGACCGGATTGCCTTTGCCGATGTCGACGAACACGCGGTAGGGGCGCAGCCGCGTCCCCTGAACCAAGGCGATCAGGCGTTGACCGTCCTTATCGGCCCGCAAATCGCGAACCGCACCGCGCCTCTGGTAGGGCCGGCCTTTGTCGACCTCGCCGTGAAGACAGCGCCGGATATCGCTTTCGTCGAACGCAAACCACCCGGCCGAGGAAATGGGCATGCCGAGGAATGTGGAATCGGGCAATCGATCGTCCGCTTTATGCGTTGACGCGATGACCCTGGTGGCCATCCGCCGTCGCTGTCAACCAACACCGGCACTCCCGCGTCTTTCGGGCTCCCATCGTGTCCCTCACCGCCGCCGTGGTCGCCTTCATTCACCGAATCGGAGCCGGGCGCGACAGGGCTGCCACAATGGCGGTAACCAGAGGCTTCATGAAATAGCTGCCGTCCGGCGTGATTGCGACCTCCACCCCGCGGCGCTGCAAATCCGCGGCGACAACCGGACCCACGGCGGCAATTGCTGTCGCCGCCAGGGCCGCTTGTAACGCCTTTTCCCGCTGCGTCGCCTTTGCCACAGCGAACAACCGGTCGACTTGCGGCGAGCTGGTGAAGGCGATCACGTCGACCCCGCCGCCGGCCATCCGATCGATCAGTTCCGCCACGTTCTGCTCCTCGGCCGCAGAGGCATATACATAGGGCAAGACCGTATCCGGCTCTGCCCCCGCGTCCCGCAGAAAGCCCGTGAACCGGGCCTCGGGAGCGCCTGGGTAGAGCTGTACGCCGATCTTTCGATCGTGCAAATCCTGCGCGGATAATGTCGCGATCAAGCCCTCGGTGGTCGGCGTCTCGGCGCGCAGGTCGGATTTCAGCCCGAGCTCGCGCAATGCCCGCTCCGGCTTGGGCCCGCGCGTGATCTTGCGCACAGCTCGCAGCCCGTCCAGAAACCCGGCCTCGATGTCAAACCGGTGAGCAAAGCCGCGCAGCCGGCGCAGCCCCTCGCCGGTGTAGAGGATCAGATCGTCAAACGGGAAACGCCCGAGCCACTCCCGCACCGGCTGCGGATCGGGAGCGTCCTTGATCGCCACCATCGGGCACCGCAAGGTCTCGGCACCCTGCTCCTCGAGCATCCGGACGAGCCGATCGAGCTCGCGGGTTTCGGGGAGCGCGATCCGGCGCCCAGACAATGGTCCGATAGGCGGTCTATGGCTCATATTGATCCTAGGCTGATCTCGGCAAAGGCGCTGCGCAAGACTATAGTCCCGGGCGAGCGCATCCGCGGCGGAGATATCGGATGGATCGCCAATACGAGACAGCACGGGTCGAGGATCGCGGCGAGGGGCTGCTCCTCTTGACGCTGAACCGCCCCGACGTCGCCAACGCGCTGAACACGCAAATGGGGCGCGATCTCCTCGCCTTCTTTGATGAGATCAATGCGGCGCCGGCGCAGCAGCGTTGCATTGTCCTGACCGGCGCGGGGGAGCGGGTATTTTGCGCCGGCGGCGACCTCAAGGAGCGCAACGGCATGACCGACGAGGCTTGGCAGGATCAGCATTTGCTGTTCGAGCGGATGATCCGAGCGTTTATCGGCTGCCCGGTCCCGGTCATCGGGGCGGTCAATGGTGCGGCCTATGCCGGCGGCTGCGAGC
>DATNKF010000322.1:0-4829 GCA_035603555.1 Allostellaceae bacterium | reverse complement strand
GTCGAGATGGAGCCCGACATCGCCGCCGGCCCCGCGGCGGAACGCCTCCAGCTGTACCACCGCGGCCTCGACGATACGGTGGTCGACGTTGAGCTCGGGAAAGCCCGGCGGGTTGCCGGTGCCGGGGCCATACATGTAGGGCTTGTCGCGGTCGAAGCGGATCAGGTTGGTCTTGAGCCCCTTGAAGCCCCTGCGCCTGACCTCCTCGCCGAGTGCCACAATGTCGTCGAGCGAGCGCACCGGGTCAACCCCGGCCCATTCTCTTATGCGCTCGGCATGGCGGGCACGGTAGGTGCCGCAATGCGACCAGTAGAGTTGCAGGCGGTCGCGCACTGGCCCGCCCAGCATCTCGTAGACCGGGACGCCCAAGGCCTTGGCCTTGATGTCGACGAGGGCATTCTCGATCGCGGCGATCGCCATCTGGTTGACCCCGCCGGCGGCCTGCCTGGTCGCGGCGTAGAGATGGGCGCTGTGGCGCTCGACCGGCCGCGGGTCCTGTCCGATCAGGAAGCGTTCGGCAAGCTTCAAGATGACCCCGGTCAGCCCTTGCGCGCCGTAGCCCTCCATATACTCCGACCAACCGACGATCCCCTCGTCGGTGGAAACCTTGAGGAATGAATTGACCCGCCAGCCGGCATCGCAATGCAGGTCTTCGACCTTGACGATCTTCATGGGCAACCTCCTCGATAACGCAAATTCACGTTATCAGAAGGACGCCGGCGCTCCCAAGCAGCATTGACTTACCATAGGTCGGCCGGTCGGATCTCCGCCCGATCAGCCGGCTTCGCACGGGAGCGGCGGCTAGTTGACGATCCGCCACTGCCCGTCGGTGTCGCGGCAGGCGGTCCCATATACCGGGGTAGCGCGACGTCCGTTTAGCTCACCCGTCGTCTTATACTCGCGGCACTGGCGGCCAGCAGCGTCGGACCAGGCGCGCCGGGGCGTGTATGTGATCGACGGGATCTGGGGCGGCGCCGTACTAGCCGGCGCATACGCCGATGACAGTTGAGGTGCTGGTGGCGGATAGCCGGGTGGGGGCGGGTAATAAGCCCACGGTGGTGCGGGTGGCGGCGGCGGAAAATACGGGGGTGGCGGGTATGGCGGAGCAAAGAACGGGAAGCCGAACGGGATACCGACACTGACCCCAACAAACCCCGCCGCCGGCGTCGGCGTCGCGAGCATGGCCGCGAAACCGAGTGCCGCCGCCGCGGCTGCGCCAATACCGGTCGCCGGGCGTGCTCTCCTCGGGTTGATCATTGGGCTACCTCAAGAAATCAAGTCCGCGACAGCAGACTTACTCAATATCGCGCTTCGAATGTCTCGGCAACGGTGTCCACGACGGTTGCGCGGGCCCGCCAGAACGGGCTAAGAGCCGAAACGTCATCAAGCGAGGAGGAAACGCCGTGGCGCGCGGAGACGAGCAGCATAAAAACCCCAAATCCGACATCGAGATTGCCCAAGCCGCGGCGATGCGGCCGATCGGCGAGGTTGCCGCCGAGAAGCTCGGCATCCCCGCCGACGCAGTGTTGCCCTATGGCAAATACAAGGCGAAGATCCCGCTCGACTACATTCGCTCGTTACGCGATCAGCCGAACGGCAGGCTGATCCTCGTCACCGCGATTACTCCGACCCCAGCCGGAGAAGGCAAGACGACGACGACAGTCGGGCTCGGCGACGCGCTCAACCACATCGGCAGACAAACCATCCTTTGTCTGCGCGAACCGAGCCTCGGGCCATGCTTCGGCATCAAAGGAGGTGCGGCCGGCGGCGGCTACGCCCAGGTCGTACCGATGGAGGACATCAACCTCCATTTTACCGGCGATTTCCACGCGATCGCCACGGCCAACAATCTGCTCGCCGCGATGGTCGACAATCACATTTACTACGGCCTCGAACCGCGAATCGATCCGCGCCGGGTTAGCTGGCGCCGCACGCTCGACATGAATGACCGAGCTCTGCGTTCGATCGTCTCCTCGCTCGGCGGCGTCGCCAACGGTTTTCCGCGCGAGGACGGGTTCGACATCGTCCCCGCCTCGGAGGTTATGGCGATCTTTTGTCTTGCCACCGACCTGCAGGATCTGCGGCGGCGGCTCGCCAATATCATCGTCGGCCAGACCCGCGAGCGCAAAGCGGTGCGCGCTGCGGAGCTCAAGGCCGCCGGGTCGATGACGGCTTTGCTCAAAGACGCGATTGCCCCGAACCTGGTGCAGACGCTCGAGAACAACCCAGCCTTCATCCATGGCGGCCCATTCGGCAACATCGCTCACGGCTGCAATTCGGTGATCGCCACGACGGCAGCGCTCAAGCTCGCTGATTACGTCGTGACGGAGGCCGGGTTCGGCGCCGATCTCGGTGCCGAAAAATTCTTCGACATCAAATGTCGCAAGACTGGGCTGGAGCCCGATGCCGCGGTGGTGGTGGCGACAGTGCGTGCGCTCAAGATGCATGGCGGCGTGTCACGCGATGCGCTCAGAGAGGAAAACGTCGCTGCGCTCGAAAGCGGCTTTAGCAACCTCGCTCGCCATCTCGACAATTTGCAGCAGTTCGGCGTGCCGGTGGTAGTATCGGTTAATCGCTTCAGTGCCGACACCGAAAGGGAGCTCCGGCGCCTCAGGGAGCTGTGCGCCGAGAGAGGTGCCGAGGCGGTGGTAGCCGACCATTGGGCGCGCGGCGGCGAAGGGGCGGCCGATCTCGCGCGCGCCGTCGTCGCTCTCGCCGAGAGCGGGAAGTCCAGATTCCAGTTGCTTTATCCCGATGAGATGCCGCTCTGGGACAAGCTCCGGACGATCGCGCAACGGCTCTACGGTGCCGGCGATGTCGACGCCGACAAATCGGTGCGGGACCGCTTTTCCGCGTTGCAGGACGAGGGCTTCGGCAATCTGCCGGTGTGCGTCGCCAAGACTCAGTACAGCTTTTCCACCGACCCCAATCTCAAAGGTGCGCCGAGCGGCCATGTGCTGAGCGTGCGCGATGTGCGGCTGTCGGCGGGCGCCGAGTTCGTGGTTGCGATCTGCGGCGAGATCATGACATTGCCCGGACTTTCCCGAGCGCCGGCGGCCAACAATATCGAAGTCACCGAGGACGGGCGCATTACTGGCCTCTTCTGATTGCGAGCATCGAAGTGGAGGGAGCTGAGCTCAAGGCTTGGCGGCGGTCCGAGCGACAGCGCCTGCTGACGCTGCGCGCCGGCGTGTCGCCGGCCCAGCGCCGGCAGTGGGAGCAGGAAATCGAGCAGCGGCTGCGTCTTCTGCTGCAAGATCGGCCGGGGATCAGCCTTGGCGTCTACTGGCCGTTCCGGGCCGAGTTCGACCCGCGCCCGCTGATCGACTGGCTGATAGCAATGGGCTCGGCCGTGTCGTTGCCGGCCGTCGTCGACCGCAAAGGCCCGCTCGAATACCGGGCATGGCGGCCGGGCGAGACACTCGTCGATGGGGTGTGGAACATCCCGATCCCGGAAAAACATGAGGTCGCGGTGCCGCAGGCGGTATTGGCGCCCCTCGTCGGCTTCGACCGCGACTGCTATCGGCTGGGCTATGGCGGCGGCTATTTCGACCGCACCTTGGCGGCGCTCTCGCCGCGGCCACTGGCAATCGGCGTCGGCTTCGAGCTGTCGCAGCTCGAGACGATCCATCCGCAGGATTTCGACATGCCGATGGACGTAATCGTCACCGAAGCCATGGTGCGCCGCCGCTGAATTGGCGGTTCAGCGCAGGCTCGGCGCATAGCCCTTGCGGGGGTATTCCTCCCAGTATTGGCGGAAGCCGCGATGCGTCGCCTCCTGATGCGGGTGCGCCCGCAGTTTTTCGACGTCGATGTCGATGCCCAGGCCGGGGCTCGTCGGCAGATCGATCCAGCCGTCTTGCACGGTCAACGACGTAGTGGAGATTTCCCGGCACAGATCCTGAAAATTTACGAAATACTCGGCGATCCGGAAATTCGGGATCACCGCGGAGACGTGAATGGTGGCCGCGAGCCCCACCAAAGTGCTGTTGTAGTTGTGCGGCGCCATCACCACGGCCTGGGGCTGCGCCATCGCGGCAATGTCGAGCATTGCGGTGATGCCGCCGATGACGCAGATGTCCGGGTTCAGGATGTCGGCCGCGCGCTTGGCCAGGCAGTCGAAGAACGCCTCCCGCGTATAGATCGCCTCGCCGGTGACGATCGGGATCGGCACGGCGCGCCGGACCTCGGCGACCAACTCGATGTTCTCCGACAGACACGGCTCCTCGTACCAGTCGATGCCGAATTCGGCCAGGCGATGGCCGATGCGGATCGCGTGCGACGGTGCGAAGCGCCGGTGCGCCTCAATAAGCAGCTCGAAATCGGGCCCCAATGCTTGGCGCATCGCCCGGACATAGTCGATCGCGAAATCCTCGTCGCGGCGGTCGACAAAACTGCGCCACGGGCCCGGGAAGGGATCGAATTTGGCTGCCGTGAAACCCATCGCCTTGACCTGGAGCCCGCGCTCGACCCGCTCCTCGATCGTCGTCCCGCGCGACCAGCCATTGGCGTAGACGCGTACGCGCTCTCGTGACGCACCGCCGATCAGATTGTAGACCGGCAGTCCGGCGCGCTTGCCGAGAATGTCCCACGACGCGATCTCGACCGCACTCCACGCCGCCAGCAATTCCGGCGAGCCGCGCTTGATCGCGAAATCCTCGTACATGACCTGGCCGGTGTGGCGGATGTTGAAGGCGCTGCGGCCGATGACGTATGGCGCCATCGCCTGGATGCATTCGGCGACGACCTTCTCCTTGCCCTGGGTGACGTAGGCCTCGCCCCAACCGTGGAGGCCGTCCTCAGTCTCGACGCGGCAGAACAACAGATCC
>DATNKF010000321.1:0-3971 GCA_035603555.1 Allostellaceae bacterium | reverse complement strand
CGACCTGTCGGCCCAGGATGCTGGTGACGGCCCCGCAGTCTTCGCGATCTTGTTTCTCGGCATCATCGTCGTCGGTCTCGCGGCGTTGGTCGAGATCAATTTTTCGCCGCCGATCTGGGTACATCTGCTCTTATGGGCGCCGCTGGTCCTGGTCGGTGCGGTAGCGATGTTGCGCCCGCTCAAGGCGGGCCTGATCGCCCTGCAATTCCGTCACCGGCTGCTTCCGGCGTTTCCTCCGGAAACGCCTATCACTACGTGCGAACCTCCGCTTCGCCGAGAGCTCGGCACACCACCTCCGCCCTGAGCCCGGGTCTTCACTTGGCCGGTATGACCCGGTTTCGCCCGCTGTTCTGGCCGACCGTGTTTACGGTACCGGTCGTCCTGCTGTGCCTCGGCCTCGGTTTCTGGCAGATCGAACGGCTCTTCTGGAAGCGCGAGCTGATCGCGCAGCGCCAGGCGGCGGTGACGGCGGCGCCGATCGCCGCTCCGCGCAGTCCAGAGGAAGCGCGCGACCTGGAGTTCCACCCCATCCTCGATGAAGGGGTTTTTCTGCACGACAAGGAGATCTTTCTCGGCGCTGCTTCAGAGGCAGGGCGGAATGGTTATCAGGTGCTGACGCCGCTCCAGGAGTCCGGCGGGCGGATCATCTTCGTCAATCGTGGGTTCATCCCGGCAGAGCTTAAGGATCCGGCCAAGCGATCTGACGGCCAGATCCCCGGCACGGTGCGGGTTCAGGGTCTGCTGCGGCTTCCGCCGGCGGAAAAGCCGGCGTGGTTTCTGCCCGACAATCGCGCCGATTTGAACTACTGGTTCTGGGTCGATTTGCCGGCAATGGCTGCTGCCGACGGGCTCGATCGGGTCGGGCCCTTTTATATCGACGCCGATGCGACACCGAACCCGGGAGGCTGGCCGAAGGGCGCCGTCACCCGGTTGGAACTGCGAAACGACCACCTGCAATATGCAATCACATGGTTTTCTCTGGCGGTGGCGTTAATCGTCATCTATTTCCTCTACCTCCGTCAGCAACCGAGATCGGGATGATCGCTTATCGTCAGTTGGAGACGCGATTCCGTCGGATCGGGGCGATCGAGCAGGCAATCGCGATGCTCCACTGGGACGCCGCGGCCATCATGCCTGCCGGTGGCACCCAGGCACGGGCGGAGCAGCTGGCGACCTTGCGCGTGGTCGCTCATGAGGAGCTGACCGCGCCCGAGCTCGACGACCTCGTTGTCGAGGCAGAGAAGGAGAGCAACGCGCTCGACGCATGGCAGCGCGCCAATTTGCGTGAGATCGGCCGACGCCGGAAGCACGCGGCGGCGCTGCCGGGTAGCCTTGTCGAGGCCGAGTCGCGCGCTTGTTCCGAGTGCGAGGCGGTGTGGCGCGATGCCCGGTCGCGGAACGATTTCCCTGCCGTTCTGCCCCTCTTGGAGCGCGTGCTGGGTTTGCAGCGCGAAATCGCCGCGATCAAGGGCGACCACCTCGGGACGACTCCCTACGAGGCTCTCCTCGACCAATACGAGCCAGGCGGGTCGGTCGCGACGATCGACCGGCTGTTTGATCAAATTGCAGCGTTCCTGCCGGATTTGCTCGAAGCCGTGCTGACCCGGCAGGCGTCATTGCCGCCGGCGCCGGCGCCTGCCGGCCCTTTTCCTGTCGACCTACAGCGCCGGCTTGGAATGCGGCTGATGGAGCGCATCGGCTTCGACTTTGCGCATGGCCGGCTCGACGCCAGTGCCCATCCGTTTTGCGGCGGGATCCCCGACGATGTGCGCATCACCACGCGCTACGACGAGAATGATTTTGCCCGCGCCTTGATGGCGGTTCTGCACGAGACCGGCCACGCCCTCTACCAGCGCGGGCTGCCGGACGAATGGCGCCTGCAGCCGGTCGGCCGCGCCCGTGGCATGGCGATGCACGAAAGCCAATCGCTGCTTCTCGAAATGCAGGTTTGCCGCAGTCCCGCCTTCATGGCCTTTGCCGCACCAATCTTGCGCGAGGCATTTTCCGTCGATGGGCCGGGTTGGGAAGCCGACGCGCTCTACCGGCGGCAAATCCGGGTCGAGCGTAGCCTGATCCGGGTCGATGCGGATGAGGTGACCTACCCTGCCCATGTGATCCTGCGATATCGCCTCGAGCGGGCGATGATTGCCGGCGAACTCATGCCGGCGGACCTCCCCGGCGCCTGGGCCGACGGGCTGCGCGGATTGCTGGGCATCGTCCCCGCTGACGATCGCGAGGGCTGCCTTCAGGATATCCATTGGTATGACGGCATTTGGGGTTATTTCCCGACCTACACGCTCGGCGCGCTGATCGCTGCGCAGCTGTTCGAAGCCGCGCGCGTTGCCATCCCGGACGTGTTGGAGGCGATCGCGGCGGGTGAATTCGCGCCGTTGCTGGGCTGGCTGCGCGAGCGGGTTCATTCGAAGGGCTCGCTGCTGTCGACTGCGGAACTCGTCGAGGCCGCGACGGGCCGGCCCCTCGGGGCAGCGAGCTTCGAGCGTCACTTGCGCAATCGTTATCTCGGTTAGCGCAACCTCTCGGCAGCGCGAGTGTTAACCGGGGCAAGGCAACGGGTTTGGGGGCTATGGTGTTCGACAGTGCCGAGCAATTACACGCTTCCGAAAGCGATCGCTATGCCGCGCGTCAAAGGTTCGCAGACGTACGGGCCGAGAGTGAAGCGTTGACGGCCAATCTGACGGCGGAGGATCAGACGATCCAGTCGATGCCCGATGTCAGCCCGACAAAGTGGCATCTCGCACATACGACCTGGTTCTTCGAGACGTTCATTCTGACCCGTTTCTGCCCGGGTTACCGGGTCTTCGACCCGGCCTTCGCCTATCTCTTCAACTCGTATTATGAGACCGCCGGTCCGCGACACCCGCGACCCGCGCGTGGGCTGTTGTCGCGTCCGGCGATCGACGTCGTCGGCGCCTATCGCGACCACGTCAGCGCCGCGATGACGCGGTTCGTCGAGGAAGCGCCCGTCGAAACTTGGCGCGAGGCGACCCCCCTTATCGAGCTCGGGCTTCATCACGAGCAGCAGCATCAGGAACTGATCCTGATGGACATCAAGCACGTGTTTTCGGTCAACCCCTTGTCCCCGGCATACCAGGCCCCGCGGCCCCAAGCCAGGGGCCCGGCCCCGCCGTCGGGCTGGGTCGAGTTCCCGGGCGGGCTCGTTGAGATCGGACATTGCGGCGCGGCCTTTGCGTTCGACAACGAAACCCCGCGCCACAAGGTGTGGCTCGAACCGTTCCGCCTCGCCGCACGGCCGGTCAGCTGCGCCGAGTATCTCGGCTTCATCGAGGCCGGCGGCTACAAGAGGCCGGAATTCTGGCTTTCGGACGGCTGGGCCGCGGTTTGCCAGCAGGGTTGGGAGGCGCCGCTCTATTGGCGCTGCGACAGCGGCGAGTGGACCATCTTCACCTTGTCCGGACGCTGCCGATTGAACCCGATCGAACCCGTCTGCCACATCAGTTTTTATGAAGCCGACGCCTTCGCCAAATGGGCCGGCAAGCGGTTGCCGAGCGAAGCCGAGTGGGAGATCGCCGCCGCTGGTCTTCGGGTGGCCGGTAATTTTTCGGACACCCGCCAACTTCACCCGCGCGCCGACCCAATGCCGGCGTCGCCCGTTGATGCGCCGGCTCTGCGGCAAATGTTCGGCGACGTGTGGGAATGGACGGCCAGTCCGTACATTCCCTATCCCCGCTTTCGGGCGGCAGCCGGAGCCGTCGGCGAATACAACGGCAAGTTCATGTGCAACCAGATGGTGCTGCGTGGCGGCGCCGCGGTGACCCCGGCCGACCATGTTCGGCCCACCTATCGCAACTTCTTTCCGCCCTCGGCACGCTGGGCTTTCGCCGGGTTGCGGCTGGCGGAGGATCTTGGATGATTAGCAGCGCGCGCTTCACCTTTCACGATCTGGCACCCGGCGAAGAGAGCTTTCGCGATGCCGTGCTGAGAGGGCTCGG
>DATNKF010000320.1:0-2615 GCA_035603555.1 Allostellaceae bacterium | reverse complement strand
AATTTGCAGAACCTTCCGCACACTATCCGCGAAAACTCAGGTTCGCATGCGACTCTCTGCTGGAGGGAGATGGATTCGAACCATCGGTACCGCATAAAAAGCAACCTTTTTTGGCTGCCCGCGTTCGGTCCCGCAATTCGCCATCCGCAACAAAAACCGGCTCTTTCGTGCCGGGACCGATGGTTCGAATCCATCTCCCTCCAGCAGACAGTCTGTCTCTCTCCCGCAGCCGCTTTTAAAGGTCGAGAACCCGGCTTTCCGCGCGCGTTTGGGCAGCTGGCTTGCCGACCGGGTCAGCAGAGACTCGCTGGGTGATTCGATATCGCGTCAACCGGCGGCAATATCTCTGTCGGGCCATATTCCAGTACCGCGGTGCGGCTGGTCGTGGCGCCGGGCTTAACGCGCGGTAGATCGGTAGATCTTTAAATTCGGATCGGGCTCAAGCAAAGCCGAGCACGATCCGCTGATCAGTGCCAGGCAAGCGGCAGACGGGAGTGCTCGAGGAGCTTCTCTGCCGTCAAATCGCCCGGCTGCCGCCCATCGAGGATCGCCTTGGTGATATCCGGCGCCGGATAGCTGAGGCGGACGAGCCGCATGAAATAGGAGCGGCTACCCCTTCCCGCTGGGCAAGTGCGGCAAACGGGACGCCTTCGCCATCGGCGAGTGTCGCGTTGAACCGGCGCGCCCTGAGCAGCAGCGTGATAATCGCGGATCGGGTTTCGCGGCAAACGGATCGGTGCCGTCGATCCCCATTCTGATCTTTCTCGCCTGGCGAGACGCAGCCGTAACGGCACGGACAGAATCTCGGTTTCGTCATTTCATGCACGCGCTCGCTTGTTCACGCCAAAGAACCGGGGACCTGACCAATGTGTCCCGGTGATCCGCTCGGCAATCACCGTCAGCGACCGATAGCGGTGTCCCTCGTATTCGAACCCGTCCTCGCGCACGAGGACGGTATGGGTCTGACCGCGCCATTGCCGCACCAAGGTCGCGCCGGTCTTCAGCGCTCCGCCGGGGTCGAAAGAACGAGCGCCTTTCTCGAACTCTCGCGCCAGAACCTGCAGGCGGCGCTGCAAGGCGGGGGTCGGGCCGCCATGGGCACGCTGTTGCAGCTTATCGGCGAGCCCCCTGATGATCAGATCGCGACTGAGGCCCAGAGGCGGGCTGATGTGATGCAGTCTCCGCCACCCACGCCGCAGCTCCTGTGTCGACTGGCCGACCAACTCAGCGATTTCGCCATCAACCTCTGCCAATGCCAAACCTCGCAGCCGGTCCTTCCGGCCGCGGTTTGCACCGAGAGGCTCGCCAGAGTGCTGGCGAGCCGAAGCGTCGTGGAGTGGGGTTTTCATGGGCTCGCCGGCTCGGCGATGCGGTACACCCGGCCGCGCTCCTCTTTGGCCGAGGCAAGAGGGAGCCCGAGTTTTTTCTTCAAGGTTCCCGAGAAGACGCCGCGCACGGTATGACGCTGCCAGCCGGTCACGCTCGCCACCTCGTCAACCGTTGCCCCTTCGGGCAGACGCAGCATCGCAATCACAACCTCCTGCTTGGAGGGAGGCTTCGGGTCGGGTTGCGGCTCGGGGTCCGGCAAGGCCTCGATTGCCGACCACAGCTGATCGATCAGCGCGTCGCGGTCGCCAACTTTCTTTCGCTTTTCGACGCCGGGCAGAGCGTTCCACAGCGCCAGCAACCGCTTGCCGCTAAGCCGGGCAGCGTGCAGCTCCTCGTTGGATGCAACGGCAATCTCGCCGTCATTGACTGTCGCCGGCGCCTTGCGGCACAGCGTGATTCCGTCGTTGCCGATAATGTAGATGCGCATGAGTGGGTGCTCCTGATTGACCCGGCGGCGGTTCCGCCGTGACCCCACTCACGCTCTCTTCGCCGACCAAAGCCACTCTATTCCTGATAATATTGTGGCGTTGTTCGGCCGGATGCGAGCATGGAATTACTCGGCCGAGACCGCACGATCTGCGGTAAAAGTGTCAACTGAGCAAGTCCAACGCGTTGTCATCCGGCCGGCGGGTGACGCGGGGTGGGGGTCCGCTTATCGAGGTTGACCTGCCGCGCCGCTGACCGGCCGGCACAGCCGGAAATGACGCCAAAGGTGACGTTACGAAGACGCGCGAGGTCAGAGTTAGCGGCCGTGCTCGGCGCAGTGACCGCGGATGCTGTCACATTAGAAGGACCAATTGGGTCTTTTTCTCTGACGAGCATTGCGACGCAGTCCCACCTCGGAAAGGCTCGGGCGTTCACCGACGTCTATCTATCTCGCGCTCGTGGGACGCAGGCGAGCGGCCCGCCCGGCGGGAGCCTACCGGGCTATTGCTCCAGATTTCCGCGAGCGCAGTAACGAGCCGATCGATTTGCTCATCGGAATGTAGCGGGGTCGGGGTGAGCCGCAGGCGCTCGGTGCCGCGGGGGACCGTCGGGTAGTTGATCGGCTGGACATAGATGCCGAAGCGCAGGAGCAGCTCGTCGGAAATGGCCTTGCAGCGCTGCGGATTGCCGACCATGACGGGCACGATGTGGCTTCCGGCCATGTACGGATGGATAGTGCAGATATACGGGTACTCACCCGGCGCCGCGAAGATGTGGGAGAAGGTGTCGTCGGTATCGAG
>DATNKF010000319.1:0-4561 GCA_035603555.1 Allostellaceae bacterium | reverse complement strand
CTTCGCCTTGAACGCCGCGTTGTGTTTCTTCCGTGTCCGCTTCATGTCCTGCTCCTGCGCCTCGGCGCTTTCTCGGGGCAGGGCTCCACCTTAGCCTACTGTCTCATTTTCGGGGTCCATCTCATGCTACTGGCGCGTGGCCACCGTCAAAAGTCGGATAATTCGAGATTACAAAAAGCAATTTCAAATGTTCCCCAGGTTACTGTTTTAAACCTTCAGTTCTTCGCGTCCGCGCTGCGGTTCGTATGGTTTTGCCGGAAGCGGTGTGCGGGTTCAGTACGCTCCCAGACACGGAAATTACTCGGCGCCCGCGGACATAAAGTGTAGCTCAGGGCTGTCCCCAATATCCGGGGATAGCCCGGTTGCAAACGGCCGCGCGGTCTTGATCAGCATGCCAAGAAAACGCCGGCCACCTAGCCCTAGGCGGCGGCGAGTCCCGGCTAATCGTCCGAAAACTCTGCTCGACTGTGACCTGTGTCACAGATCTGACCGGTTACTTGAGCTATTTTTAATCAGCGTGGCAAGGCGAGAACTCTGACGGCCGGGTGCGCCGTTTCCGGACCAATCCCACCCGCCGGCTCGCTTTGCCCGTTGCAACAGATACGAGGGAGAGAGCACCATGCCGGCCTTCAGGTTTCTGGGTGATCGCAACGCGACCCGCGGATTGTCGGGGTGGTGAGCGGCGAAGAGGAATATTCGTTTCTCGGCATCACCTTTGATCAGGACAATATCATGGCGCCGGCGCTGGCTTCACGAGCCTCTGCGCCTGGGGACGCAACAACTGGCCGGCGTGACGCGAATTTTGTAACGAAGCCTAAGACGAAGCAGCGGCGACGCGCACCGCCCTTGCAGGGGCCGGGACCTCGCCTATATATGTCGGAAGTGCGATAATGTCAATTATGAAACGGTTACAGCATGCGTGCAGAGCAAGGTTCCGGCCCGCTGCCAAATTCCGCTGCCAATTCCCCGACGACCGCACGAAATTCCGGTGCCGGCCAACATACCCAACTCATAGGCAAGGCATTGATATACATAAGAGTTTTATCATCGCGAGGGCGCTTTTCGGGGCCGGATTGGATTTTCTCCCTGCTCTCAGTGAGATGCGCTATCGCCTGGTTCGGCGCCCTCCTTCTCGCGATCCCAGCCATGGCGCATGCGCAGTCCGTGCTGACCTACCACCGCAGCCCCGACCGCAGCGGCAATTACGTTGTTCCGGCGCTGACCTGGGAACGCGCCCGCAACGTCCATCTCGACCCGAGCTTCCATCCGCGGATTGCCGGTCACCTCTATGCCCAGCCGCTCTACTGGCGGCCGCCAGGGTCGGCGTCGGGGCAGCTCGTCATTGCCACCGAGGACGACAATGTCTACATGATAGACGCCCGGTCGGGCCGCGAGATCTGGGCGCGGTCCCTGGGCCGGCCCGTAGCCCTATCAACGCAGCCCTGCGGCAATATCGACCCGCTGGGCATCACGGGCACGCCGGTCATCGACGAAGCGACCCAGGCGATCTACGTCGCAGCGATGGTCGATGATGTGGCGGGGCCGCATCATCGGGTGTTCGCCCTGTCGTTGAAGGGTGGAACGCTGCTGCCCGGCTGGCCCGTCGACATCGCCACAGCACTCGCCGCACAGGGCCAGCGCTTCGACACCCGTTATCAGAACCAGCGCGGCGCGCTCGCCAATCTCGAGGGCCGGGTCTATGTCCCCTATGGCGGGCATTACGGCGATTGCGGGGACTATCGCGGCTGGATCGTCGGCCTTCGCCTGCGCGACCCCCGCGATGTCGTCAGCTGGAGCACGCGCGGGCAGGGCGGCGGGATCTGGGCGCCGGGCGGGATCGCCAGCGACGGCCGCTCGCTGTTCGTTGCCACCGGCAATACGATCGACGTTACGACCTGGAGCGATGGCGAGGCGGTCTTTCGCCTCCCGCCGGATCTGCGTCGTGATGACAGTCCGAAGAGCTATTTCGCGCCATCCGACTGGCGCACGCTCGACGATCGCGATGCCGATCTTGGCGGCACCAACCCGCTGCCGCTCGATGTGCCCGGGGCTGGCGGGAGTGCGGCACTGCTTCTGGCACTCGGCAAGGATGCCCGTGCCTACCTGCTCGACCGGAACCGGCTCGGCGGTATCGGCGGCAGCCTCCTTTCCGAGAGCGTAGCGACCCGCGAGATTCTTACGGCACCGGCAGCGTATCGCACCGGCGACGGGGTCTATGTGGCCTTCCAGGGACAGGGTGCGCATTGCCCGGAGTCTAGCCGAGGCAAGGGGCTGACGGTCCTGCAGGTTCGCTCGGGCTCGCCGCCCTCGCTCGCCACGGCCTGGTGCGGCGCCCTGCGCGGCGAAGGTGCGCCGATCGTCACGACCACCGACGGCCGGTCGAATCCGATCGTTTGGGTACTCGGCGCCGAAGGCGACGATCGGCTGCACGGTTTCCGCGGTGACAACGGCGAGCCGCTGTTTGCCGGCGGCGGGCCAAAGGAGGCGATGACCGGTCAGCGACACTTCCAGACCCTGCTGGCTGCTGACGACAGGCTTTATGTCGGTGCCGACGGTCGGCTCTACGCCTTCGCCTTTTGACGTCGAAGTTGCGTTCTCACAGATGTGGCGCGAGACTGCCCTGGCCTCGGGAGGAAGCATGATGAGGGCGTCGATCCGGCTCTGCCTGTTGCTGGTCATGCTCGGAGCCTGGGGAAATACCGCCAGTGCAGGTTATCCGGATCGGGCGATCCGCATCGTCGTACCGTTTCCGCCGGGCGGGCCGGTCGACCTGATGGCCCGCATTGTCGCGCCAAAGCTCGGCGAGCGCCTTGGTCAGAAGGTCGACATCGACCATGTCGCCGGCGACGACGGCATCATCGGCAGCGATCTCGTGGCCAAGGCTGCACCCGACGGCTACACCTTGCTGCTCGCGTCGAGCACGCACGCGATCCATCCCGGAACCTACGGCAAGCTGCCGTTCGACACGGAGAAGGCGTTCGCGCCGATCTCGCTCCTGGTTGCCGCGCCGCTGATCCTCGTCAGCAGCCCGGCGCTGCCCGTCGATTCGGTAGAGGAGCTGATTGCGTACGCCAGGAGCCACCCGGGCATGCTTCGTTATGCCTCGGGCGGCCCCGGCGGCCCGACGCAGCTCGCCTTCGAGCTTTTCAAGATCACGATCGGCGTCGACATCATGCACGTTCCCTTTGACGGCGGCGCCGCGGCGCTAAAAGCGGTCGCCCGCGACAAGGCGCAAGTCATGCTGGCCCCGATCATCGCGGCACTGCCGATGATCCATGACGGATGGGTGCGCGGCCTTGCGGTCAGCGGCGCCAATCGCGCCCCTGTGGCGCCCGAGCTGCCGACGATCGCCGAGACGCTTCCGGGCTTTACCGCGGTCTCGTGGTACGGGGTCCTCGCCCCGGCAGGCACCCCCGCTTCGGTGACAACCCGTCTCAGCGTCGAATTCGACCGCATCGTCCACGAGCCGGAGACGGAGAAGCGCTTCGCCGCGATTGGCGGCGAGCCCGTCGGCGGCTCGCCCGCTACCCTTGCGGCACTCATTCGCAACGATATCCCGAAGTGGATTCGGGTCGCCAAGCAGGCGGGAATTCGTATCGAGTGAGGGCCGCTGCGAAATCGGCCGTCAGCGCCCGGTAAATTTCGGCTTCCGCCTTTGCCGGAACGCCGCCACACCCTCGGCATTGTCCGCGGTCATGTGCAGCTGAGGCTGCACCAGGCTCTCGATCTCGAGATAGCTGTCGAGGCTGGGCCCGACAGCGGCGTGGAAGAGCTTCTTCGCCAGCCCGAGCGCGAAAGTCGGCGCCTCGGCGAGGTCAGCGGCGAGCTCCTCGGTCTTGGCCATCAGCTCGTCGTCCTCGACAACGTAATTGACGAGGCCCAGCGCCAGCGCCTCCTCGGGCTCGACAAAACGCGCCGAAAACACCAGCTCCTTGGCCTTGGCCGTGCCGAGCCGACGGGTCAGAAACCAGATCGCACCGCCGTCGGGGGCCAGGCCGATGCGCCGGAAGATCTGCGAGAAGCGCGCGGTCTTCGATGCCACGACCAAATCGCAGGCGAGCGCGATGCTCCATCCGATGCCGACGGCCGGCCCGCGTACCGCGGCGATCACGGGCTTTTCGATCGCGTGCAGGGCACGGATGAAAGTATGTCCGCCGCGCTGCATACGCTCGCGGTCGGCGCGCAGATCGTGCGGCTGCCCGGCCATCCGGTCGACGTCCGCGCCCGAGCAGAACCCCCGTCCGGCACCGGTCACGATGACGGCGCGAACGGCGTCGTCGAAGCGCAGCTGGGCGAAGTAGTCGCTCAGGCTCTGGCGCATCTCGACGCTCAGCGCGTTGAGTTTCTCCGGGCGGTTCAGCACGACCTTCGCGACAGCACCCTCGATGGTCAGATCAACCGACATTCTGTCTCTCCCGAGGTTTGGCGGGACTATAATCGGCGCGGCTGGCAGCGACCAGGAGGGAGAAGTTTATGCCTAGAATTGCACCTGTTACCGGGAAGGCCGACGTACCCGCGGAATACCACGGTGTCGTCGACGACGTGCTCAAGGTCTTCGGCA
>DATNKF010000318.1:0-2095 GCA_035603555.1 Allostellaceae bacterium | reverse complement strand
TCGCCGACGGAGCGAGCGACGAGGCATTCGAAAGCTATTGGCGACGCCCCGACGCCGATGCCCGTGCATTGCATGACGGCTGGTATTTCACCGGCGACACCGGCTATTTCGATGCGGAGGGCGATCTCTTCGTCACCGGCCGGGTCGACGACATGATCATATCCGGCGGCGAGAACGTGTCGCCTGGCGACATCGAGAGCGTGCTGTCCTTGCATCCGGCGGTCGCCGAGGTGGCGGTCGTGGGAATGCCTGACGAGCGCTGGGGCCAGCGCGTCACCGCTTTCGTCAAGCGCGCCCCTAATGCTGACGTTGCGGTCGAGCCGGCGGCGCTCGATGCCTGGTGCCGCGCGTCGAGCCTCGCCGATTACAAGCGACCGCGCGATTATGTGTTCGTCGCCGAGATCCCGAAATCGCCGGTCGGCAAGATCCTGCGGCGGCTTCTCGTGGCCGGCGAGTATCGGAGGGAATGAGATGACCGATCCCGCACCGTTGTTGCCGGCGCTCCCCGATATTTTCGACGGCTTCCGCCTCGAGATCGATCCCGCGCGGGAGCGCGCCGATGTGATCCTCGACCGGGCGCCGCTCAATGTCATCACGATGGCCGAGCGTGAGCAGTTGCGTGCCGTGTTCGAGGCGCTCGACGCCGATGCGCGGGTCCGCGTCATCGTATTGCGGGCGGAAGGGGAACATTTTTCGAGCGGCGGCGAGATCCGCGGCTTTCTCGATGCCTGGCCCGAGCATGTCTCGCGCCTCGCCTGGAACATCGCCGCCCCGGCGCGCTGCCGTAAGCCGGTCATTGCTGCCAGCCGCGGCTATTGCTTCGGCGTCGGCTTCGAATTGGCGCTGGCCTGCGATTTCCGCTTGGTCTCGGAAACCTGCCTTTATTCCCTTCCCGAGCAGCGTCTCGGCCAGATCCCGGGTTCGGGCGGCGCCGCGCGCCTGCAGAAGATGGTCGGCATCACGCGGGCCAAGGACATTGTGATGCGCTCGCGGCGCATTCCTGGTCGGCAAGCCTATGAGTGGGGCGTTGCGACCGACTGCGTCGCCGATGACGAACTTGAAGCGGCGAGCGATGGGCTGGCCGAAGAGCTGCGCGGCTTTCCGCCATTGGCGCAGCGCAGCGCGAAGAAGCTGATAAACGATATCGAGGATGCCGGCCTGTCGCTCGCAATCGAGCTCGAAGGCCAGTGCTACGGCAGGCTGCGCAGCTCCGACGATTTCCGCGAAGGCGTCGAGGCCTTTCACCAGAAGCGCAGGCCGGAATTTCGCGGAAAATGACGTCCGGGTCGACGACGTCGACGAGCGGCGCCGTGAACCGGGGCAGCGGGGCGCACGAGCCCTCCTATACCGGGCGTGCGGTCCGCCGCTTCGAAGACGCTGATCTGTTGCGAGGCCACGGGCGCTTTGGCGACGATCTCCCGGTTCGGCCGGACACACTGCATGCGGCGATCCTGCGCTCGCCTCATGCCCATGCCGAGATCCTGTCCGTGGATGTCGCCGGCGCGCTCGCTGTGCCGGGGGTCGATTGCGTCGTTACCAGCGAGGATGCCCGCCGCTGGACGCGACCGTTCGCCGTCGCCGTCAAGACGGGGATGGAGCAATGGTGCCTTGCCATGGACCGGGTGCGTTACGTTGGCGAGCCAGTTGCGGTGGTCATGGCGCGCAACCCTAATATCGCCGAGGATGCGCTTGAGCGGATCATGGTCGAATACCGGCCGTTGCCGCCGATCGTGGATCCCGAGGCGGCGACCCAGCCGGATGCGCCGTTGCTCCATCCGACCGTCGGCTCGAATGTGGTCAGCGAACGGGTTTTCCGCTACGGCGATCCGGAGGCCGCCTTTGCCGAAGCCGTGCATCGGATTTCGATCACGACCCGCTACCCGCGTAATTCCGCCACGCCGATCGAATGCTTTGTCGTGATCGCCGAGTATTCGCCCGGCGAAGAGGCCTATGAGGTCGTCGCCAATTTCCAAGGCCCGTTTGCCATGCACCCGGTCATGGCGATGGCTCTGGGTGTCCCGGGCAATCGTCTGCGGCTGCGGACGCCGGTGCATTCGGGCGGCAGTTTCGGCGTCAAGCACGCGGTGTTCCCCTA
>DATNKF010000317.1:0-3681 GCA_035603555.1 Allostellaceae bacterium | reverse complement strand
GCCCGCCGCAGAATGATGTCGCTTCAATCGCTACGATCGGCAATGAAAGAAAGATACCGATAACTGCGCCGAGCGCAGCGCCCGACGAGACGCCGAGAATGTCGGGAGAAACCAGTGGGTTGCGGAACAGCGACTGATAGGCTGCTCCCGAGGCGGCGAGCGCCGCGCCAATAGCCATCGCGGCAAAGATCCGCGGCAAGCGGATCTGCAGGATCACGGCTTCGGCCGAAGCCGGCAGGGGCGAGGCGGCACCGGTCAACTTGGCGATCGAGAAGGCGATCAGGTCCGCTGGTGCGATCCGGTAGGGTCCGGCGATGACGGCGATCGTAACAAGCAGCACCAGAGCCAACGCCGCACCGACGACCACGACCCGGCAGCTGAGAGCCGCGGGATGGTCAACCCTGCGTCGGCTCCGCGAAAAGCCTGTCGAGCTGGGGGTCGCTCGGTTCCTGCTGGTAGAAGAGGGCATAAAAGCGGCGGGCCTCGGCTCGGATATCCTGTGGGAAAGCCGCAGGATAAAGCAGCTTGCCGAGCCATAGCAGCCCGATCAGCCGATTAGGCGCCGGCGGATTGTCGAGCCATGAAAACGGCAGATCGGGCACGAAATGGATACGTCCAGCCTGCACCGCCTTGACCTCGCGCCAGACCGGGTCGGCGCGGATTGCAGCATGGAAACGCCGGTCGATGGTCAGGATTACGTCGGGCTGCCAGGCGAGGATCTGCTCCGGCGAGATTTCGACGATCGTGCGCGGGCCGGTATCCTTGCCGACGACGTTACTGGCACCGACGAGATCGACGACCTCGCTGCCGATCGAACCGGCGACGGCGCTTTCGAGACCATGCGGGCCACGGGCGATATAGATGCTCGGGCGTCCAGAAGGTGGGATTTTTGCAGTCTGTTCCCGGACATCCGCGATCACTGCAGCGGCGTAGCCGGCGAGCGCCTCGGCGCGCTCCTGAGCATCGAGCAGCCCGCCGAGAGTGCGCAATGTTTCAGCCGTATCGGCGAGGCGACCGCCGATCAGCGCCGACGGAATGTGCGTCTGCTCCTGCACGCGGTCGGCGAGCGAGACATAGGTGGCCGTCGTGTTGCCGACGTCGAGGACCAAATCAGGCGCGAGCTTGACGACATTTTCGAGATTGACCGTGTTGCCGCGCCCAGTGAGCCGTCCCAGTTCCGGCAAGGCGGCATAGCGCTGAGGCAGGAACGGCCGCGCCTCGGCGCCCGGTGCCTGGGTCCAACCCAGCATCTTCTCGGGTGCGACCGTATAGAGGGTGACCGAGGCTGGTGGCCCGGCCGGAAAAACCCGCAGCACCGGGTCCGGGACATCGACCCGGCGGCCAGCGGCGTCGGTAAAGGACTTTGCATCGACACGCCACGACGGCCATGCCAGCGCGGCGAGCGCGCCGGCACTGAGGCCGAAGAGGCTGCGTCGCCTCACTTACCGACCATCACATCCGACGCCTTGATGACCGCCAATGCATCGTCGCCGACCTTGAGGGCGAGATCGTCCACCGCCTCGTTGGTGATGGACGAAGTGACGATCACACCACCTCCGATATCGATGCGAACATGCGCCGTCGTCTGACCCTTGGTCACCGCGACAATCTTGCCCTTGAGCTGATTGCGGGCGCTGAGCTTCATGAGACTCTCCTTTCAATTCGATAAATCGCGATGGAACGACGACACGTTCGCCGCGGGGCAAGTCCTTTGCCACGGCGCGCGATCCATCTATCCTATAGGATATAGCGACACCAGCAGGAAAAGCGGACCCATCGATGCAGACGGAGAGCAGTTCGATCCTCGAGGAGACGATCGCAACGATCGGCGCCATCCTGGGCTCGGAACTCGACGAGATGACGGTCGAGAGGGTGGTGATCGGGCTGTTTTTCACCGGGGTCAAGCTGAGCAACGGCAGCACTGGCAGCTGCGCCACGCCGATAAAGACGATCCCGGAGGCAGTCTGCTGTCCGAGTTCGGCTATGGCGATGCCGTTCCCCGGCAAACTTGCTGGCAGACGAGCGGCCGATCTGGCGCGGGAGGCACTTTCCGGCCACGGCATTCGCCGGGCGGTCGGGATTGCCGCGGTCAACGCGCTGGCCGATTATTGCTGGCAGCGTCGGCCCCATCCCGATGTCGAACTCTGCCCGGGCATCGATGCCTTCGACGCCACCGAAATCCGCAAGGGCGACAAGGTTGTAGTGGTCGGCGCTTTCGTCCCATTCCTCAAGGAGCTCAAACGACGAGGGCAGCCCTTTCTGGTGCTGGAGCAGGACGCTGCCACATTAAAGGCCGATGAGCTGCCGTTCTTTCGTCAAGCTGAGCGGTCCCCGGAAATCCTGCCTGAGGCCGATGTCGTGCTGATCACCGGCTCGACCCTGGTTAATAATACGCTTGAGGATCTGCTGGCGCTCGCCCGGCCCGAGACCCGCGTCACCATCGTCGGGCCGACCGTCGGGATGCGGCCCGACGCCTTTCTCGCCCGCGGCGCCGATGTTCTGGGCTGCGTCAGAATCAGCGCGCCCGATGCGTTTCTCGACCTCCTGGCCGAGGGCGGGTCGGGGTATCACTTCTTCGGCCGCTCGGCGCAGAAGGTCGTACTTGCGCGGCGGCCCATCGGGTTCGATTCCAGGGTCGCATAGAACCGACCGGACAGCGCCGCCGATCGGAGGCTCAGGATCGACGCCGCACAGTTTCGCAAGTCTCTGAAGTCGGGGCGAGGAGCAAACCAGCATTCACCGAGTGGCAGTGACCGATCTATCCTCGGAGATATATCGAGATAGGGACATAGCAAAATGGCATCATCATATTTGCCACGGCGCCGATGGCTGCTTGGCGCTATCGCAAGCCTCGGCGCGAGCGCATGGCTGCTGCCAATCGGCCCCAGCATGGCGCAGCAGCCGCGCGACGTCGTCGTGTTCGCGGCCGCGAGCTTGAAGAACGCTCTCGACGACATAAAGACGCAGTACGAGCGCGATACCGGCAAGCACGTGACCATCTCTTACGCTGCGAGTCCGACGCTCGCCAAGCAGATCGAGGCAGCCGCGCCCGTCGATATCTTCATTTCTGCCGATCTCGATTGGATGGACTATCTGGCCGAGCGCAAGCTCATCAAACCGGGGAGCCGCGTCGACCTGCTCGGCAACAGCATCGTTCTGATCGCAGCGATGACCAGCACGGCCTCGATTACAATCGGCCCGAATTTTCCGCTCGCCTCGCTGCTCGCCAGTGGCCGGCTGGCAATGGCGGACCCAAATTCCGTTCCGGCCGGCAAATACGGCAAAGCAGCGCTCGAGAAGCTCGGCGTCTGGCCCGCCGTAGCCGATCGGATTGCTCCGGCAGAGAACGTGCGCGCTGCCCTACTTTTGGTCTCACGCGGGGAATGCCCGCTCGGCATCGTCTACAGGACCGACGCTGCTGCGGACCCGGGTGTCAAGGTCATCGCTACTTTCCCGCCCGATACACACCCGCCGATCATCTATCCGATGGCGCTTGTCGCGAGCTCGACCAACCCCGACGCCGAAGCGTTCGCGACGAATCTGCGTTCACCGACAGCCGCGCGATTGTTTGAAAAGCAGGGCTTTATCATCCTCGAGGGCGCAGCGTCTCGATGATCTGCCGCGTAGTTCTCGGACCGAGCCGGTGAACATGCTGGCCGCCTTCTCGGCCGAGGAGATCAC
>DATNKF010000316.1:0-5825 GCA_035603555.1 Allostellaceae bacterium | reverse complement strand
CAGCCAGGAGGCGTTCTGGGGCCATCCGTCAAAGAACACGAAGGACCTCGCGACCGCGCTGTTCCCGCGCCTCCTCGCTGAGCGGCTCGACGAGATCGGCCTTGATTTCGCGATCATCTATCCCCGGGGGGCTTGCGAGTGCCGCGGGTCGGCGCCGACAAGCCGCGGCGCGCAGCGGCCCGCGCCTACAACATCGTCACGGCCGAGTATTTCCGCCCGTTCGCCGACCGCATGACGCCGGCCGCGATCATCCCAATGCACACGCCCGGGGAGGCCATCGAGGAACTGGAATTTGCCGTCAAACAGCTCGGCTACAAGGTTGCGATGCTGGGCTCCCTGATGGACCGGCCGGTCGCGGCAGCTGGTAATGTCGAGGGCGAGGCGAAGCGGTTCGCCGTGTGGAAGGACGTGATCGGCCTCGACAGCGAGTATGATTACGATCCGGTGTGGGCAAAGTGCCTCGAGCTCAACATCGCGCCGTCGTTCCATTCCGGCGCGCGGCGCTCGGGTCTCCGGCTGTCGCCGTCGAATTTCGTCTATAACCATATCGGCCATTTCGCCGCCGCCAACCACGCGACCTGCAAGGCGATGTTCCTCGGTGGTGTAACGCGCCGCTTCCCGGGCCTTAACATGGCATTCCTCGAAGGCGGCGCCGGCTGGGCCTGCCTCTTGTATGGCGACCTGCTCGGCCATTGGGAAAAGCGCAGCCTCAAAGGTTTGGAAGAGGTCGACCCGCGCAATATCGATAGCGGCGTGCTGCTGGACCTCGCCGAGAAATATGGTGGCGAAGCGTTCACTGCGGTGCTGAAGCGGCAGGGCGGCCAATTCTTCCCAGGCGAGGAGAAATTGACCGGCGGCATCGCCAATCTCGACGACTACAGCGCCTGTGAGATCAGCCAAAAGCGGGACTGGCGCGACCTCTTCGTGACGCCGTTCTATTTCGGCTGCGAGGCCGACGACCCGTCGAACGTCTGGGCCTTCAATGCGCGCGCCAATCGATCGGGCACCAGGCTGAATGCGATCTTCAGCTCTGACATCGGCCATTTCGACGTGCCGGATATGACCGAGGTCGTTCCCGAGGCCTATGAGATGGTCGAGGACGGGCTGGCGAGCGCGGCCGATTTTCGCGACTTCACGTTCGCCAACGTCGTGCGGCTGTTTGGCCGCCAGAACCCTCGCTTTTTCGCTGGCAGCCGCGTCGCCGCGGCGGCTGAAGCGGTGCTGCGCGAGGCCGCTGCGCCGGCGAGGGCAGCCGCCGAATAACAGGGCTAATGCGATACGAAGCTGTATGGCGTTCACAGCGCAGCAGGCGGATTTTGCCGCATTGAGCCGGACCGCCGTCCCAGCCTTGGCACCCCGTTCGCTTCGAGGGTAGCGGCCAACGCGCGGTTCTGAAACATTGTGCTGCACAGGCGGAGCCGAGAGGCGGAGTCCGTGCAAATATCGTAGGGGTGATGGGGGCATGGGAAAGCTCGAAGGGAAGGTCGCACTAGTCACCGGATCGGGGCGCAATATCGGCCGTGCGACTGTGCTGAGGCTGGCCGGCGAAGGGGCGCATGTCGTGGTCAACGCGCGCTCCAATCAGCAGGAGGCTGAGACCGTCGCGCGTGAGGCCCGGGATCTGGGGGTCAAGGCGGTCCCTATTCTCGCCGACCTCGGCAAAAAGGCCGAGGTCGAGACGCTGGCCGCCAAGGCGCTGTCCGAGTTCGGCCGGGTCGACATCCTGATCAACAATGCTGCGATCCGGCCGCACACGCCGTTCACTGAAACGACCGATGCGGATTGGGAGTTGATCCGGAGTGTGGTTCTTGACGGCCCGCTCTACCTGACGCGCGCGCTGATCGAGCCAATGGTCAGGGATCGCTACGGGCGCATTCTGTTCTTCGTCGGCGACGGCTCGATTTCCGCTCGCGGCAGTGGCCGCACTCATTTGTCTGCAGCGAAGATGGGGCTGATCGGCATGGCGCGCGGGCTCGCCTCGGAATTCGCTCCCCATAACATCCGCGTTAACGTCGTTTCGCCAGGCAGCATCGACACGCGACGCGACAATCCGGAGTGGTATCAGGGTCGCCTGCCGAACGCCTCCGGCATCCCGCTCGGGCGGCAAGGCAGCGTCGACGAGATTGCCGCGACCTGCCTGTTCCTGGTCAGTGAGGATGCCGGCTTCATCACCGGACAGACGATCCACGTCAATGGCGGCGCACACTATTACTGATTTGCCGTCTTACGCCTCCGGCGTTCGGCCGGTTCCTCGGCCTCGTCGAACGTGACTGCTTTGGTCGGCTTGCGGCCGCGCGAGCCGCGCCGGATCGCTTGCTCCATCTCTTCCAAGGTGCAGAGGCGGAGCTTACCGTGCGCCGCCTTGCAGGCCCAGCTCTACGCGATGTAGTGACCGGCCGCCGTCCCGCCGAAATCGATCCGGAAATCGGCGAGCAGCGCGCATGGGCAGAATATCGGCGGCGCCACCCCGGCCGGCGCTATGCGATCGCGAGACGACCCCTCAGTCGCGCCGAGCGGCGCCGGCACGGGTTACGGGATCACAACCCGGAAAGATGGGCCGCTTGAGCGAGGCGAGTTGGGATTTGACGACGCGAGAGCCCGTACACCCACTGGCGGGGGTATAGCTGCGGGGCGGCGCCGTCTTAGACCTTCTCGATCAGCTCCATCTGCGCGCCGTCGGGCGCGGCAACCCAGCACACATGCCGACCGTTGTTGACGCGCTCTTCGAGGATCTGCGCGCCATTCTTCTTAAAGTTCGCGAGGGCGCCGGCGTAATCGTCGGTCTCGATCGCGATGTGCTCGATGCCAACGTGCTGCTCATGGTTCTGGTCGGCGATGATGGTCGTCACGTTGAGCTGCACGCCGTGCAGGTCGAGCTGGCAGCCGCGGCCGGGAATTTCCCGCTTCACAGTCGCGCCGAAATTGTCGATGTAGAACTGTGCGACCTTCCGTGGATCCTCTCTGGTCTTGATGTGGACGTGCCCGAGTTGCATGGCCATGCCCGTCTCCTCCCGCTAGGGATTTGCCCGAGGCGCGCCGAGGCGGCGCCTGCCGCGGCAGCTTGGCAGCACGAGCAGAGGAACTCAACCGACATTGTCAGCTTCACGGGGTTTTCGAGAGCAGGATTTTGGCATCATCGGTGCTGCGTCACCGCGTCGACCAGCGCAGGCTTGCCATTCTTGACCTGCGCGACCGCCCGCTGAAGCGCCGGTTGGAGATCGTCGGCGTTCTCGATGGGACCTTCGGCCCACCAGCCCATCGAGCGGGCGAGGCCGGCGAAGTCGGGCGCCGGTCCAAACAGATCCATGCCGATATGGGCGCGGCTCAGATCCGTACCGCGGGTGCGCGCCATGACGATCTGATGGTTCCAGTCGTTGTAATAGGCGCGGTTGTTGTACATGACGATCAGCAGCGGGATCTGGTATTTCGCCGCCATCCACAGCGCGCCGGCGTCGTACATCAAGTCGCCGTCGGGCTGGAGATCGACGACCAGCCGGCCGCTGCCTTTGTTCGCGAGCGCGACGCCAAGCGAGGTCCCGATCTGCGTTCCGGTACCAAGCTCGCGCCCGGCGTGGCGGTAGGGGCGATCGAAGTTCCACAGCTTTCGCGCCCACTCGTGCAGTGTCCCGGCGCTGAGCACCCAGTCTTCGTCTTTGATCGCTTGCCACACCTCGAGCGCGAGGCGGGGTACGGTCATCGGCACCTTGTTCCAGTGCTCCTCGGCCTCTTTGCGCCACTCTGCCCGTAATCTTTGATGCCGCTTGCTGGTCTCGGCGGCGCGCGCGGCGATTTTGCCCGCGAGATCCGCATTCCGGCCGATCCGCTCTTGCAGCAGCGCGACGAGCTGTGTCGTCCCGATTACCGGGTCCGCCGTCATGCGATGATGCGCGTGGAACGTGCGGCCGTAATCCATCGACCACTTGCTAACCTCGACATCGGTGAAGCCGATGTCGATCCATGTCGCTGTCTCCGGCACCATGTTGACCACGGTGCGGGTGGCGATATCGCGCACATGCGTGGGCCCTTCGAAGTCGGCGATATCGAGCGCGAGCACCACATCGGCGCCGTCATAACACTCCTTCGGCGCCATGCTGAGATTGAGCGGATGGTTGCTCGGAAAATTGAGCCGAGAATTGCAGTCCCATACCGGCGCACCCAATGTTTCGGCGATCGCGATCACATGCGCCCAGCCATGCGGCGGTCTGGCAGCGAAATCCGCGATGACGACAGGGCGCTCGGCCGCAGCCAGCGCATCGGCTGCGTTTGCGAGCGCGGCGGAATCGGGCGCAGGCGCGGCCGGCACGCGGACAGCTCCATGCGGGGGCAGCGGCACATCGTGATCGAGCTCCGCCTCCTGCAGTCCCGCGTCGTAGCACATGTAGATCGGCCCTTGACGGCCGCTCATCATGATCGAGTAGGCGCGGGCGAAGGCGTCCGGCACGCCGTCGATGGCGGCCGGTTGATAGTCCCATTTCACGATATGGCGGATCGCTTCGCCCTGAACATTGGCGGAATGGATCCAATCGATGAAGGGGCGCCGCTTGGGTTCGGCCAAGGGGCCGGTCGCGCCGATAATGAAAACCGGCGCGCGATCGAGATAAGCGTAATAGATGCCCATCGGCGCGTGGAGCAGTCCGACCACGTCATGGACGATGGCGATCATCGGCTTGCCGCTCGCCCGCGCATAGCCGTGCGCTATCTGCACGGCAACTTTTTCGTGGTTGCAGAGTAGTATCGGCGGATCGTTTTCGCCGTAATTGACCAGCGAATCGTGCAGGCCGCGGTAACTCGCTCCCGGATTGAGCGCGACGTACGGAAAGCCGTAACGTTTGACCAAATCGACGATGACGTCGGATTGCCAACGGCGATTGGATTTGCGGATTCCTTCCGTGCTTTCTGTCATCCGGGTTCTCCTATGCAAGATGGAGATCGTGTGCCGATCATTGTAGCTGTGGCAGAACGGACTGGAACAACTCCAGACGCCACCGGAGGAGGCCGATGAAGAATAGTGCACAGAAAATCCGTACCAGCCATGTCGGGCGGCTGCCCGTACCGCAGGGCTTCGAGCAGACAGCCCTCCGCCTCACGCGCGGCGAGGTTGGCGGCGAGGAGGTGGCGGCGCAGGTCGTGCCGGTGGTCGCGGACGTGGTGAAGCGGCAGGTCGGAATCGGCCTCGACTGCATCGGCGACGGCGAATACTGGTCGGCGCTCGATATCAAATGGTTCGACCAGCAGATGACCGGGCTCAGCACGCGGCTGCTGAAGCCGGGCGAGGTCGGCAGCATGCGCGAATCGACGCGCGAGCGCGACGTCTTCCGTACCTTCTATGCCGACATGGACCGCGTCGGCACCATCGCTTGCATACCGGGCGAGCGACCGCGCCCGCCGGCGCGCGAGCGCGTCATCGTCAGCGGTCCCGTGAAGTCGAAAGGCACCGCCGCGACGCTACGCCAGCTTGACTGCTTCAAGGCGGCGATCGCGCGCTCCGGCGTCGCCCTGGACGAGGCTTTTGTCCCCGCACTCGCGCCGGGATGGCTCGACCATTTCATCTATAACGAGCATTACGGGACCGACGAGGAATTCGTCTACGCCCTCGCCGACGCCATGCGCGACAAGTACCAGGCGATCGTCGAGGCGGACTTCATCCTGCAGATTGACGATCCCGGCATCGCCACCTCATGGGACATGCTGAAGCCGGAGCCCAGCCTCGCCGACTACCGGAAATACGTGACCTTGCGGATCGAGGCGCTGAACCATGCCCTCGCCGGCATCCAGCCGGAGAAAGTGCGCTACCACTGGTGCTGGGGCAGCTGGCACGGCGCACA
>DATNKF010000315.1:0-13937 GCA_035603555.1 Allostellaceae bacterium | reverse complement strand
TTATTTCCTGGCGATCGGCCTCGCGTTCCTGTTTGTCGAGATCGCCTCGATCCAGCGCTTCATCCTGTTCCTCGGCCACCCGCTCTACGCCACCTCCGTCGTGTTGTGCGGATTTCTCGTCTTCGCTGGGCTCGGCAGCGGTGCTGCCGCGGCGCTCGAACGCCGCCTCACGGCATGGCATATCGCACCCGCTATCTCGCCGATCACCGTCGCCGTTGCCGGGATCGCGCTCGTCGCGTTGGCCTACCTCCTCGCCCTGCCGCCGCTCTTCGATCGGCTGATGCCGCTCCCCGACATCGCCAAGATCCCGATCTCGCTGGCGCTGATCGCGCCGCTGGCGTTCTGCATGGGGATGCCGTTCCCGCTGGCATTGTCGCACCTCGCTGCCCGGGCGCCCGGGCTCGTACCCTGGGTCTGGGGTATCAACGGCTGCGCCTCGGTGCTGAGCGCCATCCTCGCGACCCTCCTCGCGATGAGCTTCGGCTTCCGCGCCGTGGTGCTGATGGCCCTCGTCCTCTATCTCCTCGCCGCCGCGACGTTTCGCACCTTCGAAGTGGAAACGCCAACGACAATAATCGCGTAATTAGTATTACAATATTGACGTATTGCTATCAATGTGATAATAGCTGCGCGGCGCCAACCGGAAACCGGCGACCTCAAACCGCGGCTCGTGCATGTCGCCCAGGGGTAAGAGAATGAGCGGGAGCCAGGCGGAAGCCGCGTTCAGATTGAGCGCGATTACCGGGATTAGTGAGGATCCTAAGCTCCGTGGCACTTTGATCTCCAATCCGGAGGGTGTTTGCATCAGCCGAAGTTTCTTGCCACTGGCAAGAATGGAAGCTCCTTGGACTTGAGAGGTGGATGACCACTTTATGGTCACTCGTCCATTCTTCGGAATTTCCGCCAGGTAAAGGTAGACTCGATGCCCCTTTGCGGTGCTGCGTAAATCTGCTCGATCCTGGATCGGACCGGCGACAGCACCGTAAATACCCTCGCCGTTGGAACGAAGCCAAGTTCCGATTCGCAACAGGCGATCTCTGAACTCGGGCTGAATCGTACCCAAAGGCGTCGGTCCTACGTCCAACAAGAAGTTACCGTTCTTACTTGCGATATCAGCAAGATTCCATATCAGATCTCTTGCTGATTTGTAGTGCCGGTCATTCTTATTGTACGCCCAGGTGTCGTTGATCGTCATGCATGTTTCCCACATGCCAGCGATTTCGTTGGGCGACTTAGGAATACGTTGCTCCGGAGTGGCAAAATCGCCGGGCACTCCGATGCGATCGTTGATCAGCGCTTTCGGCTGCAGTTCATGAATAAGCTTGTGAAAGCGCTCGCCGTGAAACTTTTCCTGCCCCTCAAGACCGTCAAACCAGACAATGGCAATATCGCCGTAACGCGTAAGCAGCTGGCGCAACTGTGCTTCCATGTAATCCAGATAGTTTTCCCACTCGGTTCGTTCCGGTTGTCCGAAAGGGTGTTCGTGAGCCGGACGAGTCATGTCGCGGTACCCGGGATGATGCATATCCGGTGGTGAATAATAGATGCCCAGAGGCATTCCTTCTTCTCTCGCTACCTGTGCCAGTTCAGCAAACACATCTCGACCGAATGGGGTCTTCGTAATCTTGTAATCAGTGTTGGTGGCATCAAACATGGCAAATCCATCATGATGCTTGGTGGTAAACACGATGTACTTTTGTCCCGCGGCCTTTGCCAATCGAACCCAGGCTTTTGCATCGAATTTGACTGGATTGAATCGGCTAGGAAGAGCGACATAGTCATCGTACGAAAGCGAGCTGTCGGGCACCATGATCGGCCAGGATGCTTCCACGCTGGCGACCGAGTAAGGTCCCCAATGGATGAACATCCCGAACTTGGCGCCCTGAAACCACCTGTACTCCTGCGGACCGGCGGCCTGTGCCCAGACGGCAAATTCAATACACCCCAGCAAGCACAAAGCGGCTAGGCTAGCCGCTTTGACCAAGAAGTACGGAACCATGTTTACGTCACTACAGTACGGTCATAAGCAATTATAGGTGCAGACCCGCCTGTTTCCCACCTGTCGGCCCCGCTCTCGGGCGAGCGCGCCGATCACAGCACCGCGTTCTCGCTCCTCGCCGTCGCCGAACATATGGCGTATCCGGCAGATCAGATCTTCCCGGTCGTGCTCATCCGGATCGGGTCTCGTTGAAGCGGGTTCGCCCCTATCGGCGGCCTCATAGCGCTGTGCCTCAGGTTTCACCACTCTCTGCAAGGGCAGCCCGCGCGCCTTCGGGGTCACGCGCTATGACCCCAAGGTAGGCACGAGCCGGCTGATCTGGCTCAGTGCGGCCTTGTTCCCGGTCACGGAGCGTACCGAGGGGGATTTGATAACGCGCGGCAAATTCCGGCTGGGTCAGGCCGAGTGCGCGCCGTAACGTCTTCACGCGCGGCACGCGCCGAGCCGTTCTGAATTCTTCGGGCGTCATAGGCCGCGCGTCGGGATCGGCTGCAGCGGCAGCCGCGATTCCCATGACAGACCCTCACCCAGCCGGCAGGCTGGGTGAGGGTGGGTATCAGTAGTAAGTTCAAGTGAGTGGCGGCCCCGGCCAGTTGACTGGACGGCGGTGGACGAGCGGTTAATGCGAGAGCAGGTTTTCGAGGCTGCGAGAGCTACCTCCTCGCCGCGGCGACATTTCGCATACCGTCCGAGGCCGCGGCCGGCGGCTGACGGCACCTTGCCATTTTCGCACCACGATCGGGGCATATCATCCGCGGTTTGACGCTGACGAGGGAGCCGCCTCGACTTTCCCCTGCCGTCTCCCTGCCGGGGCACCGCGGCGGTATCATGAGGAGACCATTAAGTGATTGATATAGACCTATTATCGCCGGCGAACTCGACCGATTTCGGGGCCGAATTCGAATTTTCTCCCTCAGCTTCCCTGATCCGCAGGGAAAAGACGCGGCGTTTCCGTCCCTGCACCCGGGCTGATATAAGGACACATGCTGCCGATCGACCATCGCGACACCTCCGCCCGATGACCGGCGACACCGGCGACCTGAAACTGTTTCTCGCCCATGTCGCCCAAGGCCGCAGCTTGAGCGAGAGCCAGGCCGAGGCGGCCTTCGAGATCATCATGAGCGGCAACGCGACACCCTCGCAGGTCGGCGCCTTTCTGATGGCGCTGCGGGTGCGCGGCGAGACCGTCGAGGAGATCGCCGGCGCCGCACGGATCATGCGCGCCAAGGCGGTCGCGGTCGACGCACCCCCGGGGACGATCGACACCTGCGGCACCGGTGGCGACGCCTCGGGCAGCTTCAACATCTCGACCGCGAGTGCCTTGGTCGTTGCCGGCTGCGGGGTCCCCGTCGCCAAGCACGGCAACCGCGCGCTTTCCTCGCAATCGGGCTCGGCCGATGTGCTGACCGCACTCGGCGTCAACATCGAGGCCGATCTCAGGGTCGTGCGAAGCTGTCTCTGGGAGATCGGCATCGGCTTTCTGATGGCGCCGCGCCACCACAGCGCCACCCGCCATGTGGCACCGACCCGCGTTGAACTCGGTACCCGGACGATCTTCAACCTACTTGGCCCGTTGTCGAGCCCGGCCTCCGCACCGCGCCAGCTCGTCGGGGTGTTTGCACCCGAATGGGTGCGGCCGATGGCCGAGGTGCTGGGCAGGCTGGGGCTCGAGCGCGCCTGGGTCGTGCACGGCTCCGGCCTCGACGAGCTGACGACCGCAGGGGTGACGACGGTGGCGGCGCTCGAAGACGGCATGGTCGAGACCTTCGAAGTGGTGGCCGAGGATTTCGGGCTGCCGGCGGCGCAGGTCGAGGATCTCAGAGGCGGCACACCCCAGCACAACGCCGGCCTGATGCGGGATCTGCTTGCCGGCACGGGCGGCCCGCTGCGCGATATCGTGCTGTTGAACAGTGGCGCCGCCCTGCTCGTGGCCGGGCAGGCAACGGATCTGGAGGCCGGGATCGAGCTGGCCGCCCGGTCGATCGATTCCGGCGCGGCACGGCGCGTACTGCGGGACCTCGTCGCCCGCACCAACGCGCCGGTCCGGGCCGAGGCGAGTTCGGGATGAAGGACGTGCTCGCCGAGATCTGCATCGCAAAGCGCGCCCATGTCGCGCAAGCTAAGGCCGCGCTTTCCGAGAACGCGCTGCTCGCGGCGCTCGCCGAGGCGCCGCCGCTGCGCCCCTTCGCGGCAGCGCTCGAGCGGCACCTCGCCGAGGGACGTTATGGTCTGATCGCCGAGATCAAAAAGGCCTCGCCGAGCGCCGGGCTGATCCGCAGCGATTTCGACCCGTCCGCCTTGGCACGGGCCTACGCCGTCGGTGGGGCGAGCTGTCTCTCGGTGCTGACCGATGGGCCCTACTTCCAGGGCAGCGACGACGATCTGCGTGCGGCCCGTCGGCAGGTCGAACTGCCGGTGCTGCGCAAGGATTTCATCCTCGACCCCTACCAGATTCTCGAGAGCCGCCACATCGGTGCGGATTGCGTCCTGCTGATCATGGCGGCGTTGTCCGACCCGATGGCGTCCGAGCTTGCCGCGGCAGCGGCCGAACTCGGTCTCGACGTGCTGGCCGAGGTGCATGACGAGGCCGAGCTCGACCGCGCATTGCGGCTCGGGGTGCGGATGATCGGCATCAACAACCGCGATCTGAAGACGCTCCGGACGGATCTCGCCACGACCGAGAGGCTGGCCCCCGAAGTGCCCGCGGGCCGCCTCGTTGTCGCCGAAAGCGGAATCCGCCGGCCCGAGGATCTCGACCGCCTCGCCGCCGCCGACGCGCGCTGTTTTCTGGTTGGCGAAACCCTAATGCGCGAGCCCGACGTGGCCGCGGCAACACGTCGTCTGCTGGGCCTCGCGCCGAGCGGCCCGGTCTTCACGCATCTCGACGCAGAGGGCCGAGCGCAGATGGTTGACGTCTCCGACAAAGCGGAAACCGACCGGGTGGCGGTCGCCGGCGCCCGCGTCGTGATGCGTCCGGAGACGCTCGAACGCATCCGCTCGGGCGACGTTGCCAAGGGCGACGTGCTCGCGGTGGCTCGGCTCGCCGGGATCATGGCCGCCAAGCGCACCGCGGAGCTGATCCCGCTGTGCCACCCGCTCGCTCTGACCTCGGTGGGGGTCGATCTCGTCTGCGAGCCCGAGCGTTCGGCGGTCGAGATTACCGCGACCTGCAGATTGCGCGGTCGTACCGGGGTCGAGATGGAGGCGCTGACCGCGGCAAGTGTCGCGGCGTTGACCGTTTACGACATGTGCAAGGCCGTCGACCGCGGGATGGTCGTCACCGATCTGCGCCTCTTGCGCAAATCCGGCGGGCGATCCGGAGATTGGGAGGCAGAACCGTGATTTCTGTCGAAGAAGCGCTGGCGCGTTTGCTGGAGCCGCTCGAGGCGCTGCCACCCGAGCAGATATCGCTGGTCGACGGTTTGGGGCGAGTCCTCGCAGAAGACGTCGCGGCGCGCCGCACACAGCCGCCCTTTGCGGTCTCCGCCATGGACGGCTACGCGGTGCGCGCCGAGGATCTGGCCAACGTCCCGGTCGAATTGCGCATCGTCGCCGAGGTCCCGGCCGGGGCCGGGTTCGGCGGGCATGTCGGCGCCGGCGAGGCGGCTCGCATCTTCACCGGAGCGCCATTGCCGGCGGGCACCGACACGATCGTCATCCAGGAAGACACCGAGCGCGACGGCGACCGCGTCCGGGTGCTCGAAGGGGCGCCGCGCGGCCGCTATGTCCGTCGCGAAGGTCTCGATTTCGCCGAAGGTGACGAGTTGCTGCGCTCGGGGCGGCGGCTTACTGCACGCGACATCGGTCTGCTGGCAGCGATGAACCGGCCGTGGCTCTTCGTCCATCGCCGGCCGCGCATCGGCATCCTGTCGACCGGCGACGAGATCGTCATGCCGGGCGACCCGATCGGGCCGCACCAGATCGTCAGCTCCAACAGCCTGTCGCTCGCCGCCTTCGTCGCCGCCTGCGGCGGCGTGCCGGTGTCGGCCGGCAACGCCCCCGATGACCCCGAAGCGTTGCGCCGCATCGCCGCCGCGACGAGCGGCGTCGACCTCTTGGTGACGACCGGCGGGGTATCCGTCGGCGAGCATGACCTGGTGCGCGAGGCGTTGGCGGCCGATGGGTTCGAGCTAGATTTTTGGCAGATCGCGATGCGCCCGGGGAAGCCCCTGATGGTCGGACGCTATCGCGGAACGCCGATGGTCGGCCTCCCCGGCAATCCGGTTTCGACCCTGGTCTGCTCTCTGCTCTTTCTGAAGCCGGCGCTCGACCGCCTGAGCGGCGCCGCAGCTGAGACGGAAGCATCGGCCACCGCGCGACTTGGCACCGCACTCCCGAAGAACGACAGGCGGCAGGATTATCTCCGCTCGCGCCTCGTCCAGACTGCCGACGGCGGGCTCGAAGCCATCCCTTTCGAGGTGCAGGACAGCTCGATGATGCGAACCCTCGCCGCCGCCGATTGCCTGGTCGTCCGCCCGCCCCACGCCCCCGCTGTCGTGGCCGGGACCGTGGTGCCGATTGTTCGATTTCCTGGTGGGGCGCTGCCGATCTGAGCCGCTCGGCCGATGCTTGACGGCGTGCGCGAACGCAAGTAGAACGGATGCTGACGTTTAGGATTCGTTCCGCACCGCGGAATTGGGGGTGCCATGCTCACCAAGAAGCAGCGCGAACTGCTGATGTTCATTAACCAGCGGCTGACGGCGACGGGTGTCTCGCCGTCCTTCGACGAGATGAAGGACGCGCTGTGCCTCAAATCGAAATCCGGGATCCACCGGCTCGTCGGCGGGCTCGAAGAGCGCGGGTTCATCCGGCGGCTGCCGCACCGCGCCCGAGCGTTGGAGGTGGTGAGGCTGCCTGAGGAAAGTGCCGTCGCGGCGCCAGCCGAACGGGCGCGCTTTTCGCCGACCGTCATTCGCGGGGATTTCACCGGCTCGCTGCCCGGGGCCCCGGTCGCGCCCGATGTCGAGGCGGTTGATCTGCCGCTCTACGGCAGGATCGCCGCGGGCACCCCGATCGAGGCCCTGCGCGATCAGAGCACCACGGTCGGCGTGCCGACGAGCCTGCTCGGGCGGGGCGGCGAGCACTATGCTCTTCAGGTCGCCGGCGACAGCATGATCGAGGCCGGGATCCTCGACGGCGACACGGTCATCATCCAGCGCAGCGACACTGCAGAAAGCGGTGCGGTTGTCGTTGCGCTGATCGACAACGAAGAGGTCACCCTGAAGCGCTTGCGCCGCCGCGGTGCCTCGATCGCACTCGAGCCGGCCAACAAGTCGTACGAGACCCGCATCTTCGGACCCGATCGCGTCAAAGTGCAGGGCCGTCTCGTCGCGCTGATGCGGCGCTTTTGATCACTATCGATGAAGCCGCGAGAAACTCGAAGGATGATGCAGTGATCTTTTGCGCATGGTGGCCGCGGGGCTGAAGAGCGGGTCCTTTACAGAGCAACAATGGGCGCAATGCGGGAGGGAAGCGATGCAGGGATTGATGTCGGAGCGGCCACTTCTTGTATCGTCAATCATCACTCATGCGGGCGTTTATCACCACGATACCGAGATCGTATCGCGAACCGTCGAGGGGGCTATCCATCGCTACACCTATGCCGAGGCTGAACGCCGGTCCAAGCGTCTCGCTCGCGCGCTGTTGCGGCTCGGGATCAAGCCCGGGGACCGGGTCGGCACGCTCGCCTGGAATACCTTCAGGCACTTCGAGCTGTATTATGGCATTTCGGGCATCGGCGCCGTCTGTCACACGATCAACCCGCGGCTGTTCGACGAGCAGATCGTGTACATCGTGAACCACGCCGAGGATCGCCTTCTATTCATCGACACGACCTTCCTCCCGTTGATCGAGCGGTTGGCTCCAAGCCTGCCGGAGGATTGCCGGATTATCTTGATGACCGAGGAGGGGAATGAGCCGCAAACCAGCCTGCCGACAGGTGCGTGCTATGAACGGCTGCTTGCGGGCGAAGATGACGACTTCGCGTGGCCTGAGTTCGACGAGCGGACGGCCGCATCCCTCTGCTATACGTCGGGAACCACAGGTAATCCGAAGGGCGCGCTCTACAGCCACCGCTCCGCAGTGTTGCACGCCTTCGGGGCCTCGCTGCCGGATGTAATACCGGCCTCGGCGCGGGATACTGTTTGCCCGATCGTGCCGCTGTTTCACGCCTGCGGCTGGGGCATTGCCTACACCGCGCCGATGAACGGGGTGAAGCTCGTCCTCCCTGGTCCGCGCCTGGACGGGCCGAGCCTCTATGAGCTATTCGAAACCGAAAGGGTGACGGTGAGCCTGGGTGTGCCGACTGTGTGGCTCGCCTTTGAGGCATTTCTCTCCGCCGCCGGCCGGCAATGCTCGACACTGCGACGGCTGGTCTGCGGCGGGTCGGCGGTGCCGCCGTCATTGATGGAGGCGTTCGAACGCCAAGGCATCGAGCTGGTGCACGCCTGGGGAATGACCGAGATGAGCCCGCTCGGCACCGTCGCCGCGCTGAAGGCCGAGCATTTCCACCTCGACCCTGACGCGCAGCGCGCGGTCAGGCTGAAGCAGGGCCGACCACCTTTTGGTGTCCAGTTGAAGATCGTCGACGATGACGGCCGGGCACAGCCGCATGACGGCAAGTCGATGGGCGAGTTGCTGGTGCGCGGCCCATGGATCGTCAGCGGCTATTTTAAAGATGCCGAAGCGAGCGGGACTGCAGTCGACAATGACGGCTGGTTTCATACTGGCGACGTCGCGACGATCGATCCCGACGGATACATGCAGATCACCGATCGCCGCAAAGACGTGATCAAGTCGGGCGGCGAGTGGATAAGCTCGATCGACCTGGAGAACGCGGCTGTCGCGCACGAGGACGTTGCCGAAGCCGCGGTGATCGCCGTGCCCCACCCCCGCTGGGGCGAGCGGCCGCTGCTAATTGTGTCGTCGCGGCCGGGCAGGAGGCCGGATTGTGGCGAATTGATTGGGTTCCTCAACCAACAGTTTCCGCGCTGGATGCTGCCGGATGACGTGGTGGTCGTCGACGAGCTCCCCCACACCGCGACTGGGAAGCTGATGAAGACCCGCCTGCGCGAGATGTTTCGGGACCACGAGCTGCCCGATCGTTGATATTGGCTCGGCCGCTCCCCATCCTCCGGGAATGACCGTTACCGTCCGTTTCGCCCCCTCGCCCACCGGCTTTCTGCACATCGGCGGCGCCCGCACGGCGCTCTTCAACTGGCTTTTCGCGCGGCACCATGGCGGCATCTTTCGGCTGCGCATCGAGGATACTGACCGGACGCGGTCGACACCCGCGGCGGTCTCAGCGATCATCGACGGGCTGGACTGGCTCGGCCTCTCCTGGGATGGCGAAATCCTCTACCAATCCGCCCGCGCCGCCCGGCATGCCGAGATCGCGCGCCAGCTGCTCGCTGCGGGCCGCGCCTATAATTGCTATTGCTCGCCCGCTGAACTCGAGGCGATGCGCGAGAGGGCGCGCGCCGAGCGGCGCTCGGTGCGCTATGACGGCACGTGGCGCGATCGCGATCCGGCCGAAGCGCCGCCCGGGGTATCGCCGGTCATTCGGCTGAAGGCGCCGCGGGAAGGCTCGACGACAATCCATGATCGAGTGCAGGGCGACGTGACCGTCTCGAACGCCGAGCTCGACGATCTGATCATCCTGCGGGCCGACGGCAGCCCAACCTATAATCTATCTGTCGTGGTCGACGATCATGATATGGCGATCACGCACGTGATCCGCGGGGATGACCACCTCAACAACGCCTTTCGGCAGAGGCAGATCTATCGGGCGCTCGATTGGCCGGTGCCGGAATTCGCCCATGTGCCGCTGATCCACGGTGCGGACGGGACAAAGCTGTCAAAGCGGCATGGCGCTCTCGGCGTGGATGCCTATCGCGACCTCGGATATCTGCCTGAAGCGCTGCGCAATTATTTGCTGCGCCTTGGCTGGAGCCACGGCGACGAGGAGATCATATCGACCGAGCAAGCGATTGCATGGTTCGACCTGGATGCCGTCGGCCGGGCACCGGCTCGCTTCGATTTTGCGAAGTTGGACAATCTCAACGGCCATTATATTCGGTTAGCCGAGGACGGTCGGTTGGCGGCCTTGGTCGCCGAGCGAATCGAAAAAATGACGGGTTTGCCGCTGTCCGAGGCTGATTGCGCCCGGATGCGCCGGGCGATGCCGGAACTGAAGTTGCGCCCGAGGACGATCGGGGAACTGGCGGCCAACGCTCTTTTCTTTGTCACGAAGCGGCCTATCGCCTCGGATGACAAGGCGGCGAAGCTGCTTACCGGAGAAGCCCGCCAATTGCTTGGAGAGCTTCTGCACGTGCTCGAGCACACCGCTTGGGAGGCAAGCTCGCTCGAGCAGCAGGTCCGGAAATTCGCGGAAGGAAAGGGGCTTGGGCTCGCTGCCGTAGCCCAACCGCTGCGCGCTGCACTCACCGGGTCGGCGGCCTCTCCCGGTATCTTCTGGGTGATGGAGGTGCTCGGACCAGAGGAGAGCCGCGGTCGGATCGCCGACGCTGCCGAGGCAGTGGCAGCGACCTAGCGCGCGGGTTTGCCAATCGCGTGCGAGAAGCCTATTTTTCCGGTCGAAGCCGGCAACCGGCTGCGGACATAGCGATAGAGGTGGATCGATGGACGGGAACAATATGGTCACCGGAACGATGACGTTGACCGACAACGCAACCGGAAAATCGGTCGAGCTTCCTGTCTTGGGCGGGACGATCGGGCCGCGTGTCATCGACATCCGCAAGCTGTACGCCCAAACCGGCCACTTCACCTACGATCCCGGGTTTATGGCCACTGCTGCCTGTCGCTCGAGCATCACCTATATCGATGGCGATGAGGGCATACTGCTCTACCGGGGATACCCGATCGAGGAGCTTGCCGCCAAAAGCGACTTCCTCGAGGTCGCCTATCTCCTCCTCAACGGGGAGCTGCCGACTGCCAAGGAGAAGGAGCAGTTCGTTTACGACATTACCCACCACACGATGGTGCACGAGCAGCTGACGACCTTTTTCCGCGGCTTCCGCCGCGATGCGCATCCGATGGCGGTCCTCTGCGGGGTCGTCGGTGCCCTTTCGGCCTTCTATCACGATTCGACTGACATCCATGACCCCTATCAGCGGATGGTCGCCTCATACCGCCTGATTGCCAAGATGCCGACAATCGCGGCCATGGCTTTCAAATATTCTGTCGGACAGCCCTTCATTTACCCAAATAATTCTCTCAGTTATGCTGAAAATTTTTTGCATATGACCTGGGCGGTACCGTGCGAGGAATACAAAGTCAGTCCGGTCCTGGCGCGGGCGATGGATCGGATCTTCATCTTGCATGCCGATCATGAGCAGAATGCGTCAACAGCGACTGTGCGCAATGCCGGGTCGAGCGGGGCCAACCCGTTTGCCTGCATCGCCGCCGGCATCGCTTCTTTATGGGGTCCGGCGCATGGTGGCGCTAACGAGGCGGTCCTCAAGATGCTGGCTCGGATCGGCGACAAATCCGGGATTAAGGAGTTCTTGAGCCACGTGAAGGACAAAAATGACCACGAATTGCTGTTCGGCTTCGGTCATCGGGTCTACAAGAATTACGATCCTCGCGCCCACGTGCTGCGCGAAAGCTGCCACGAAGTCCTCGACGAGCTCGGTATCAAGAACGAACCATTGCTCGACCTCGCGATGGAACTAGAAAAAATTGCGCTCAACGACGATTATTTCATTAAACGGAAGCTGTACCCAAATGTTGATTTCTATTCTGGGATTATCCTCAAGGCTATGGGATTCCCGGTTTCGATGTTTACTGTCCTCTTTGCGATTGCGCGCACTGTCGGCTGGGTCGCGCAATGGACGGAGATGATCGAGGATCCAGACTCAAAGATCGGCCGTCCGCGTCAGTTGTTCACCGGTTCAGCCTCGCGCCACTACGTGCCGGTGGAGCGGAGGGGCTGACGCCGGAGCCCTCCTGCGTAGGGAAAGGCCGGGATCCGAGAATCCTGCGACTTGCGGTTGTCCCTTAAATGCAGACCCGCTGCATCTGCAGCGGGTCTGCAGCGGCGCTCCTCTTCAGGTTGTAGAGTTAGAGGTTCCAATGCGTTGAGCGTGGTTGGCTTCGAGCATCATCTCCGGCGGGTTTATCTGGCACATCATAGACCATCGGCTTCTCGTGTTGGCAGCGCCTCACCCCGGGGGCAGCGATCAGATGGATTGGATATATTCTGCTAATAAGGCAATTTTAAGGATGGAGAATTCGCAATTCGCCGAAGCTATTTTGGCTAAATTCGACCGCCTCCCCGTACCTGTTGTTTGAGCTGGTGAACTGGTGGTGAGAACACCGTCGCCCGCCTCCCCCGAACTACAATCCGGGGGAGAGGGGACCTAGCCTAACTTCGCCGATTCGAGCACTTTTAAGGATCTAAGGTGCTGAGATTGCTTAGGTGGACCCCCTAAGGTCGGCACTACAGCGGGGTGGGTGGTACGGGCGCGCCGGCGGTGATTTTGGGTGGCGGTTGGGCGGGCAGCTCCAGCTTTAGTTTGTTCAGCAAGAGGCTGAGCTCGGGTTCGGGCTCGGTGTAGCGGGTGAGCACCAGTTCGCGGCGGTCGGTGGTCGGCAGGTGCACGTCGATCATCTGCATGGCGACGAACTTCTCCAGCACGCTGCGCGGCGTCAGCCCGGGCGCCAGCGCATGCAAGCGCCGCGCAAGGGTGACCTGCAGGCAATAGGCCAGAAAGGCGATGAAGACGTGCGCCTCAATACGCGCCTCGAGCTGATGAAAAACTGGCCGGATCGCGAGGTCGCCCTTCAGGTTCTTGAACGCCGCCTCGACTGCGACCAACAACAGATAATGGCTCCACAGCATGGCCGGGTCTTCCTCGACGAGGTTGGTGCGTAGCAGATATCGCCCTTCGCGCGATCGGGCTTGCCGCAGTTTGTTGCGATCGAGCCGATAGCTGAATGTAGCGCTGTCTGCGGCGACCTCGATGACGACCAGGCGCCAGGCGGTACGGGACTGATCGCGCGCGGCGCCGAGCTTCATCAGCAGTTCCTCGCGCGTCAACTGCATGGTGGAGAGCTGCTTGAGCCGGGCCCACAGCCGCTTCAGCTGCCGCCGACGGATCGCCCGCTCCTTGGCGACGCGGTCACGGCTTTGGGCCAAGACGTAGAGCTCGCCCTGCTGCGCCAATAGTTTGACCTGCACTCCGGGTCGCGCCTCTTGCCACGGCTGGGCGACCAGATGCTTCTCCAAACGCGTCAAGCGCCCCTTCGGCGTGCCTACCAGATAATGCACCGGCGGGTCGGCCGCGCGCATCTCTGCGAGTACCTCTTCGGTCGGCACGCCGCGGTCCATCAGCCAGACCCGGCGCGCCTTGCCGTATTGCCGCTCGATGCGATCGAGAAACCCACGCAACGTCGTCTTGTCGGCCGTGTTGCCGGGCAGCACTTCATAGGCCAGCGGCAGACCTTCGGGCGTCACCACCAGGGCAATGACGATCTGCACACAATCCGGCCGGTGATCGCGCGAATAGCCGAAGCGGCGCTTGTCGCCCTCCGGAAATGGCGGATCGGCCTCGAAGTAAGTGCTCGTCAAATCATAGAGCAGCACGTCGTAGCTGATGTTGAACAGATCGCGCCAGCGCCCCGTCAGGTGATCGAAGACCGCCTGTTTGTGCACCAGCAGTCGGTCGTGACAGCGATACAGCTTGTGGATCTCGGCCAGTCCGGCATCCTCGCCCAGCAGATCGGCCAAGGCGCTGCGCTGAAACCACTCGCGGTGTAGGCGCCATTCGCTGCCCGGCGCCAGCAGGCGATACGCGACCAACACGAACAGCACCTGATCCCAGCGCGTCCCCTTACGGCTCACGCCCAGCCGCTTGGACCAGAACAGATCGAGCTGCAGCTCGCGCCACAGCAGCAGCGCCAGCCAGCACGCGCCCCA
>DATNKF010000314.1:0-2302 GCA_035603555.1 Allostellaceae bacterium | reverse complement strand
GAGTTTTGGATAGCGCTCAAAGACGCCGCTGAAGATCATGTCACTAAGAGACATCCGCACCCAGTGGTCGGCGTTGGCCAGGAAGGAGTTGCGGACGCGGTTGCGGTCCTCGAGCCCAAAATCCTGCCCTGGGCCCGGCCGATTGGTCGCGATGTGCATGCCAACGGGAATATCCAGATCCTGGGCCGCCGCCCACAGGGGCTCATACATGGGATTGTCGTACCCCTTCCCCTCCGGGGGATACACGGTGATCATGCCGCCCGCCAGCCCCATCTTGGCGCAGCGCTCCAGCTCCTTGATACCCTCCTGCACATCGTCCACGTTGATCATGGCGATGCCCTTGAGGCGCTTGGGCTCCCCGGCGCTGAACTCGGCGAGCCAGTCGTTGTATCCTCTAAAAATCTCCGACAGCAGCGCACTGTCCGGCACGCTGTACAGCAGCAGACCGACCGTGGGATAGACAATACTTACATCCACCCCATCGGCATCCATATCCTTGAGGTGCTCCTCAGGAACGTAGCCCCCGCGCCGGACTTTATCAAAGGTCATGGTACGGACCATCTTTTCCGGCGCCTCAAACCGCATACCTGTCTGCGCCCCAGGGCTCAGCCCGATCACCCGGTGGCCATTGCAGTACCACCAATCGCCATCATACTCGCGGACCAGCTGTGGGACCCGGTCCTTGAACGCCGGCCTGGCTCTGCTCGTCCACAGGTCCGGTGGCTCAAACACGTGATTGTCCGATGATATAACCCTGTAATTCGCCATGATTTGACCCTCCCTTGGTGGTGAACGCCCTCGCAGTCCTGCCGTTTACATGACCCTCGCCAGCCCCACTATACCGCTTGCGGAACCCTCGCCCATATGGCGGAGCATGCTCCGGGGGTTGGTAACTGTCGGAGCCTGACCCAAAAGCCTACTTCCTGGCAAGCCGCCTGATGGCGAGCTAGATGGCGGCGAGGGTAACGAAGGTCTCCAGGGCGCCTGTCATCGCGGATTTCGACCCGCAGTCAATCTCACCGGCATGTTCCGGTCCTATTCCGGTTTGCTCAGACGTCGAACAATATCCGTGAGGGCTCCTCGACGCATTCCTTGATGCGCACCAGGAACGTCACCGCCTCGCGGCCGTCGACGATGCGGTGGTCGTAGGAGAGGGCGACGTACATCATCGGCCGGATCTCGACCTTGTCCCCACGGCAATCGGCCGCCGTTGGATCTTGTGCATGCCGAGGATGCCGGATTGCGGCGGGTTGAGGATCGGCGTCGACATCAGCGAGCCGTAGACGCCGCCATTGGTGATCGTGAAGGTGCCGCCGGAGAGATCCTCGATCGTCAGCCTGCCATCGCGCGCCTTGCGGGCGAGTGCGGCGATCGCCTGCTCGATCTCGGCAAAGCTCATCCGGTCGGCGTCGCGCAGAACCGGCACGACCAGCCCCTGCTCGGTGCTGACCGCGACCCCGATGTCGTAGTGGTTCTTGTAAACAATATCGTCGCCGTCGATCTCGCCGTTGACCGCCGGCAATTCCTTCAGTGCCACGATCGCCGCCTTGACGAAGATCGACATGAACCCGAGACGGGCGCCGTGCTTTTTCTCGAAATCCTCGCGGTAGCGCTCGCGCAACGCGATCGCCTCGGTCATGTCGATCTCGTTGAAGGTGGTGAGCATCGCGGCGGTGTTCTGCGCCGCCTTCAGGCGCTCGGCGATGCGCCGACGCAGGCGCGTCATGCGGACACGCACCTCGCGCTCCCCGACGGCGGGAGGAGGTGAGGGCAGGGGAGGGGCCGGAGCCGGCGCTTGTGCGGCGATCACGTCCGCCCGGCTGATCCGGCCTCCAGGGCCGGTCGGGACGAGCCGCGACGCGTCGAGCCCGCTTTCTTCGATCAGCTTGCGGACTGCAGGGCCGGAGCGTTCGAGCGCGTGCTGCCCCTCACCCCGACCCTCCCCCCGCAAGCGGGGCGAGGGAGAAAGAAGCCCCTCTCCCCGCGACGGCGGGGAGAGGGAGGGGCCCGCGTCAGCGGGAGGGTGAGAGGCCTCTCCTGGAGCCGCGCCGTCGGCAATCCTGCCGAGCACCGCGCCGACCGGGACGTTGGCGCCTTCCTCGGCGAGGATCTCGGCGAGCGTCCCGGCCGCGGGTGCATAGACTTCCAGAGTTATCTTGTCGGTTTCGAGCTCGGCGATCGGCTCGTCGATGGCGACCGCTTCACCCGGCCGCTTCAGCCATTTCGCGACCGTCGCCTCGGTAACCGATTCACCGAGGCTCGGCACCTTGATCTCGGCTGCCATCGTGTCTACGCGGCGAGT
>DATNKF010000313.1:0-6502 GCA_035603555.1 Allostellaceae bacterium | reverse complement strand
CGAGCTGTTGCTGATGGATGAGCCGTTCAGCGCGCTCGACGCGATCACCCGCGACGAGATGAACGAGTTGTTGCTCGATCTCTGGCAGCAATACACTAAGACCGCGCTGTTCGTGACCCACAGCATCCGCGAGGCGGTATTCCTCGCCGACCGCGTGCTGGTCATGACGCGGCGCCCGGCGACGATCGTCGAAGATCTGACGATTCCCTTTGCACGGCCGCGCCCGATGGCGATCGGCGAGAGCCGAGATTTCAACGAGATCTGCGGGCATTTGCGCAAGCGCATTGAGGAAGGCCACTATCGCGAGCGGGGGAGCCGGTTCGAGGCGAGCATGGCGCGCAAGGAGCTGGTCGGATGACCGCCGAATACCCGGTTGCTCCGCGGATTGTTGCACCGCCCGTCTGGCAGATCGGGAAGGCGCTACTGGCCGAGCGGCGCCTGCAGCAATTGCGGCCCGTCATTCTGCCCGCACTGACCGCGGCGGCGGTATTGCTCGCTTGGCAGATTGTCGTTACAGCGCTTCGCGTCCCGGCCGTGATTCTGCCGCCGCCAGTCGAGATCGCGCACGAGCTATGGCGGGTTCTGCCGGCGCTACTGCATCACGCGGTACCGACTACGCTCGACTCGGTGATGGCATTTTTCACGGCATCGGCGCTCGGCATCGGCCTAGCCATCGTCATCACCTATTCCCCGTTTGTGCGCGATATGCTCTACCCCAATCTGGTTCTCTTCCAGCTGATCCCGAAGGTCGCGCTGGCGCCGCTGTTCGTCGTCTGGCTTGGGATCAGCAGCGAGTCGCGCGTCGCCTTTGCCACCTTTGTCAGCTTCTTTCCGGTCGTCATCTCGGCTGTGGTCGGCTTTGCCAATATCGAGGCCTCGGCAATGCGGCTGTGCCGTTCGCTGACGGCCACCGAATGGCAGTCCTTTGTGATGGTGCGCTTCCCATTCGCACTGCCGGCGATCTTCAGCGGCATGAAGATTGCGATGACCATGGCGGTCATCGGCGTGATCATCGGCGAATTCATCTCGGCCAAGGCGGGGCTCGGCTTTTACATCCTCTATGCCAGCTCGCGGATGGAAACGGCGGTCATTTTCGCGGCTTTGCTTGTGCTCTGCGTGATTGGTGTTGCGCTGTTCGGCGCGGTCGCGCTCGCCGAGGGGCTGGTGCGCCGGTCCTATGGCAGGCGGTGACGCCGGGACAGGGACAGATGATGATGCGACGTGGGATCTCGCGACGGGGCTTCCTCGCCAGGACGGCGGCGGCCGGCGCCGTCTTGTTGCCGATGCCGGCCGTCGCTGAACCGCGCAACATCAAACTCACGCTGGCCTGGCTGGCGCAAGGCAGTTCCGTCTATGCCTTCGTTGCCCGCGCCAGGACAATGAAGCCTCGCGGAATCGACCTCGAGATCGCTCGCGGCTTCGGCTCGATGGCGTCGGCGCAGGGGATCGCGACCGGCCAGTTCGAGTTCGGCATCGTCGCGGCCCCGTCATTGATCCTTTCGGTGGCCAAGGATCTGCCGCTGACGGCCCTCGCGACGTGCGATTATGACTCAACGATGGGCGTGGGGGTGCTCGATGATTCACCGATCCTGAAGCCGCAGGATCTGGCGGGCAAGAAGGTTGCCTCGGTGCCGACCTCCGGCGAATTTCCGTTTTTCCCCGCCTATGCCGATAGGGTCGGGCTCGCCCCGAGTTCGATCGAATTTGTCCATGTCGACAACAAGGTGCTCGACCGCGTGCTGATGGAAAAGCGGGTCGACGCGATCACGTCCTTCGCGCTCGGGAGTGCGTCGGCGATGTTGTCGAAAGGGGTGCCGAGCCGCTGGATGCTGTACAGCGCAGCCGGTATTCGCAACCACGGCCAGACGATCGCGACCCAGAGGAAGACGCTGGAAGCCGATCCGGCTCTGTGCGAAGCGATTACCGACGGCTTGCTCGAAGCGCTTGCCTTTACCTTGACCAATCCGCAGGACTCGCTGGAGCTGTTCCACAGGGAGGTGCCCGAGATGGCGCTCAATCCCAGCTCCAAGGAATTCGCCCGCATTGGGCTTGGCATGTGGCAGCATGGCATCGATCGCCTGGAGGCTCATGAGCACGGGCTGGGGTGGTCAGACCCGGCAGCCTACGCGGAGACGACCGACCTCGTCATGCGCTACCTGACGGAGCCCGGAGCCAAGCGGCCCGATCCCGAGGCGATCTTTACTAACCGCTTTACCGGCAAGATCAAGCTCGGCGCGTCCGATTGGACCAACGTCCGCACCCGGGTCTCTGAATTCGACAAATATCTGAGCTGACCAGCCAATTATCCCTGATCCTGGACCGGAGGAGCCACGAGATGACATCACAGATGGAAAACGAGCTGCTGACGCGGGTCGGCCCCGGCACCCCGATGGGCGCGCTGATGCGGCAATATTGGCTGCCGGCCTGCCTCTCGTCGGAACTGGAGGCCGATGGCGACCCGCTGCGCCTGATGCTGCTGGGCGAGCGGTTGATCGCCTTTCGCGACAGCGCAGGACAGGTCGGCGTGCTCGACCATCGCTGTCCGCACCGCCGCGCCTCTCTGTTCTTCGGCCGCAATGAGGAAGGTGGCCTGCGCTGCGTCTATCACGGCTGGAAATTCGACACCACCGGCAATTGCCTCGATATGCCCAACCTGCCGGCGGATCAGGACTTCCGGCAAAAGGTCAAGGCGAGAGCCTACAAGGTGGCCGAGCGCGGCGGTCTGGTCTACGTCTATATGGGCGAACGCGCGGTCGCGCCGCCACTGCCGGCGCTCGAGGCGATGCTCTGCCCGCCCGACGAGACCAACCTCTCGGCCCGGCAGCGGGAATGCAACTGGCTACAGGCTCTGGAAGGCGACATCGACACTTCGCATTTCAGCTTCCTGCATACCGGCAAGGTCACGATCGACGACATCAACCCGGATCACCTGGAGCGGTTCCAATTTACCGACCGCGCCCCGCGCCTCCACGCGCGGCCGACCGACTGGGGCACGATGTATGCGGCCTATCGCCCGGCCCAACCGGGCCACGTCTATTACCGCTTTGCGCATTTTGCGTTTCCGTTCTGGACATTGTTCCCGAACGGCCCATTGGCCGACAACGTCCTCGCCCAGGGCTGGGTCCCGATGGACGACACTCACACGATGGCGTTCACCTTCAGCTGGACGCGCAAAACCCCAGTGCTCAGTCTCAACAAGCGGGGCGAGCCGTTGCCGCTTCTCGACCGGATCAGCCCGACATTGCCGAACACCGCCGATTGGTTCGGCCGCTGGCGCCCGGCCGCCAACCAGTCGAACGACTATCTGATCGACCGGGAAGCCCAGCGCACGATCAGCTACACCGGGATTGCCGGCGTGTTTCCGCAGGACTCGGCGGTCACCGAGAGCATGGGCGACATCTCCGATCGCACGCTCGAAAATCTGGCGCCGAGCGACCGGATGATCGTCATGACCCGGCGGCGTCTGATCGAGGCCGTCCGGGCATTCCAGGACAAGGGGACGGTTCCTCCCGGCGTCGACGATCCCGAGGTCAGCGGCAACGCTCGCTCGGGCGATCTGATCGCGCCCGAGAGTCAGCCGTGGCTCGAGGCCTACGAGCAGACGCTCCGGCAGGCGTTGCACCCGGTCATGGCGCTCGCCGCCGAGTGAGCCCGTCTCCGCCGCCGCGTCTCCGGGACTGACCTCGCAGCATGGCAATATTCGAGGAAGCCAGCAGTGCCTCGGTGCTGCTGGACAGCCGGCGCAGCGTCGGTTGGCGATACCGCCTCGGCCGGGTTTTATTGTTGCCGCTCGGGTTTGCGCTGGCGGTTCTCTTGGCCTGGGAATTGTTCTGTCGCACGAGCCGAGTTTCCCCGGTGCTGCTGCCGCCGCCCTCGGCGGTCTGGTCGGTTCTGTCGGGGAATTGGGAGATCCTCTTTCAGCAGTCGGTTCCGACGACGCTGGAAACAATCGCCAGCTTTGCCGCCGCCACTTTGCTCGGGGTTGCCCTCGCCGTTGCAATCACTTTCTCGGCTTGGGTGCGCGAGGCGCTCTATCCCAACATCGTCATGTTCCAGCTGATCCCAAAGATCGCGCTGGCGCCGCTCTTCATCGTCTGGCTCGGCGTCGGCAGCAGGTCCTGCATCGTCGTCGCCATCTTCATCGCCTTCTTCCCGGTCGTGGTCTCGACCGCCACTGGCCTCGTCAGCGCCAAGCCCGAGGTATTGCAGCTCTGCCGCTCGCTGACGGCGAGCGAATGGCAGATGTTCCGCCTGGCCCGCTTCCCCTATGCGATGCCGTTTGTCTTCGCCGGCATGAAGGTCGGCGTGACGATGGCGATGATCGGCGTCATTGTCGGCGAGTTCATCACCGCCCAGGCGGGGCTCGGCTACATCATCATGTTCGCCTCTTCGGCCGGCGAGACGGCGACGGTACTGGCGGCAATTGTCCTGCTCTGCGCCATCGGCCTGGCGCTCTTTGGCCTTGTGGCACTGGGCGAGATGGCAGTGCGCCGCTGGTTTGGCGGCGAGATGCCGGTCGGCGGCGTGATATAACCGGCTCGCCGCGGCGAGCAACCGCCGGCGGCTTGTAGAGGTTTTGATGGAAGGTCGGTCGAGATGAACAAGCTCCCCGTCTCTAGCCTTACCCCCGACGCCTTCGCGCCGTTTGGCACGATTGGCATGCCGATCGGCGACGGCGGCCACGCTGCCGGCGATGTCCCACTCGATTTGTCGCAGGGCCGGCCGCGGTTTTACATCATGCGCCTCGAGCAACGGGGCCTAGCCTTCGATCGGATGGCCCGACACAAGCGGGTGACGCAGTGTCTCGGCACAACCGATGGCAGGCCCTGGCTGATCGCGGTGGCCCCTGCCGGCATAGAGTCGCCGAACCTCGCCGATATCCGCGCCTTCGAGGTTCCGGGGGATCGGTTCATCATGCTGGCGCGCGGAACCTGGCATGCCGGCCCTCATTTCACCGAAGAACGCCGCGATTTCTACAATCTGGAGCTGGCCGACACCAACACCGCGGATTTCGGAGTTTGCCATCTTGCGGAGCCAGTGAGTTTCGCGCTGTAGTCAGCCCGCCTCGCCAGCGAACAACGCCTTCTTCAAGATCGCGTGGACACCCCAATTGGCGTCGACCACCTGGGTCACGCCGAAATCGACCGCGACCGACATCAGCGAGATCGCCTCGTCCTCGCTGAGCCCCTTTGTCGTCATCAGGAACTGCCGCATCTTGCGGAAAGCGTCGCGCATCGCGCGGTCGAGCGAGGATTGGGCGAAGATCTCGGTCTGTGCGTTGTCGCCGAGCTCGGCCAGATAGTTCGCAAAGCTGAAGCCGTGCACCACCCACTCGTCTTGTGTCTCCAGCAATGGATAGTCGAGATCGACTAGCGGGGTTCCGGCGAGGCGGTCCCGCTTGTGCACGACCAGCTGGAAGGTGCCGGTCAGCGAGCACTCGATCGCGGTGCCGCACAGTTCCGAATCTCCCTGGCTGGCATGCGGATCGCCGACCGAGAATAGGGCACCCGGGACCGCTACCGGATAGTACATCACCGCGCCCTTGCCGATCCGCCAGTCATCGATATTGCCGCCGAAATAGCCGGGCGGGACCGAATCGACGAGCTCCGCCTCCTTTGGCGCCAATGCGATGACACCGAAATGCGGTCGCACAGGGATGCGCAAATCCTTGAGGATGCCGTGCTTCTCCTCGATTAGGGCGCGGTCGACCGGCACTCCGGGATAGTCGATGATCCGGTGCACCACCCCGAATGGATCGGTCTGCGGCACCCAGCGATAATTGTAGACCGCACGCGCCCAGTTGCGCGCCTCGGCCGCGTCGATCTCGTAGATCGTGATCACTTCACGCGGTTTCGGCTCGGTCAGCAGATCATTGTAGTGGAACCCCCACCACGCCGCGGCATTGCTGCCAAAGGCGCGGCCTTTGAATGCAGGATTGCGACAGCCGCGCGGCTGGACGTCGACAATCCGCACTTCGAGCACATCGCCCGGTTCGGCATCATGCACAAAGACGGGGCCGGTGCAGATATGAACGCCGAACCCCTCGCCCGCACCACGCCCGTAGATCGAGGCATCCATCGGCCCGGCCCCGCGTCGGTCGACATTCTTGCCGTCCTTTGTCCATAGAAAAACGCTCTCCGCCCCCGGATCGCCCTCGATCATGCGCGCGTGGTCGTCGTAGGCGTGGTGGGTCAGCGTCTCGATCGTGACGAAGTCTCCACTCCCGACCGAGAGCACCGGCTTCAGCGACCGGCTGAAATACCCCCAATGCACGGTCTCTGCAGTGGCCGGGACGACATAATGGTTGGTGCGGCTGACAGAGCCGGTAGGGCGGTCTCTCACTGCGATCCTCGTCTTCCCCGTTAAATCCACCACACGATAACGCTTCAACTCTTGGCCGCATACGGGGCAGCCGGGCGCCGCGGCCAAGTATGAGTGCGGTGGGCCGGCACAGCGCTTGCATGACAGGACACGGCTCGCACTTGCACCCGATCCGCCGGGA
>DATNKF010000312.1:0-2002 GCA_035603555.1 Allostellaceae bacterium | reverse complement strand
TTCGGCAACAAAATACTTGAACGGGCACAGCGACTTGATGGCCGGTACGCTGACGACGGCGCGAGAGGACGCGTTCTGGGCGCGCCTCGTCGCGGGACGAAGCAGCGGGGGTGCCATCCTCGGCAGCTTCGAGGCCTATCTGCTGCTGCGCGGCATGCGCACCCTCTATCCGCGGGTCGAGCGGGCCTGCCGGTCGGCGCAACAGATCGCCGAGGCGCTCGCGGCTCATCCCGACGTCTCGGAAGTGTTGTACCCGGGGCTGCCCGGGCATCCCGGACATGCTGCCGCAGCTCGGCAAATGATCGGCGGCTATGGCGGCATGCTGAGCATCCGGGTGCGTGGCGGTGCGGCGGCGGCGATCGCCGCGGCGGCCCGGGTCGACGTCTGGAAGCGGGCGACCTCGCTCGGCGGTGTGGAAAGCCTGATCGAGCACCGCGCCTCGGTCGAAGGGGCGGACAGCCCGGCACCCCCCGATCTCCTGCGGCTCTCGGTGGGGATCGAGCACCCGGAGGACCTGATCACGGACCTCAGGGCGGCGCTAAACGCCAGCGGCTAGCGGATCACCATCTGCAGCAACGCGTAAAGATTGTCGTGCTGGGCGAGCGGGGCGGGCGCGCCCGGCGGTGCAGTCATGCGCCGGCGGTTATGCCAGAAGACCGGCATACCGATCGCCGTTGCGCCGAACAGATCATAAGGAGAGCCGGCAACGAAGAGAACGGCCTCCGCCGTCTCGCCTAGCGCCTGGAGCGCGAGCTTGTAGGGTCGGGCATGCGGCTTGTAGTACCCGGCCCGTTCGGCGGTAACGACGACATCAAACGCAATACCGATCCGGTCAGCCGCCAGGCGGCCCAATGTTTCCGAGCAGTTGGTGACGACGGCGAGCGGGACGCGCTGCTCCAGCGCCCCCAGCACCTCGTTGACCTCAGGCCAGGGCGCAAGCTCCCCGTAACCGCTCACGAGCCGGTCGGCGAGGATTTCCGGTAGTCCGACCTCGCTTGCCGCTTCGCGGACGAGCTGCTCATACGGCCGATAAGCCCCGGCAGCATAGGTGTTCCGCAGATACGCCCCGCGCCATCGCCGACCCTTCTCGGCATCGCCGGCCACCGCATCCCATAGAGCCCCCGAATCGAGCAGAGCCGTCAGTAGGTCGAACAGAACCGCTCGCGGGCGTGCGGCCATCACTCAGGCCCGCCCCGGAGCGTCAATCTCACAGGCGTATCGGATGCCTGCTTCACTAACCTCTCCGACCGATGACCCGCTGAACGGGACCCGACACTGATTAAACGATCTGATAAATTAAGCAAATTTTTTGGCCAAATTAACGACGAATTCGCGGTATGCCACCCTCGAGTCGTGATAGGGTTGACAAAGTATTAATATCTCTTTCGATGATCAGGAAGACAGATGAACTGGGAATTGATCAGAAGGATCATGTTTGTTGGCGTATTGATCGGGGTCGGCTGGCTGTTCTCTAGTGTTGGCAACCTTTCCCTGAATGCATGCAGCCATATCCAGGATCGGCTGGGGGAACTCCAGATCGCTTTTGGGGCTCGCTGACGGCGACAGCGAATACCCCTCCCGTGAACCTCGGCAATGATCACTTTTGAGCCGCTTGGTGCGGAAATACGGATTGTCATTCCCGCCGCCGTTGGGGCGGTCGTGCACGGGCGCGTGCGACTTTTCCTGTCGGACAACGCCGATGGATACACAGCAATCGCTGGCGAGGGCACCCGGCTCGGTGCCGGACAGCCTGAGCCGGTGACGATCTATTACGCGGTCGGGCTCGGCGACGCCATGATCGAGCGATTGGCAGGCATGATTCTCGCCAACAGCAAGCCGGCCGCACATTACATCGGGCTTCCCCAGGGCACGTCCGGGAGGTTCACTCGGGCGGGATGGAAAGCCCGGTAGTCTCGGCGAGTTCCGGCTCACAGCATCCCGAGTTCGAGCCGCGCCTCCTCGGTCATCCGCTCGGGACCCCAGGGAGGTGTCCACACGAGCT
>DATNKF010000311.1:0-18149 GCA_035603555.1 Allostellaceae bacterium | reverse complement strand
GATCGGCCATCTTGAAGGTGAGCGCAGTTCCAGAAGGCTTTGTTGTCGTCGGCAAGACCGGCGACCTGGCGTCGGGCGAAATGAAATTCGTCGCGGTCGATCGCGAGCGTGTCCTGCTAGCGAAAGTCGACGGCGCCATTTATGCGCTACGGGATGCCTGTGGACACAGAAACGCACCGCTGTCGCGCGGCAAGCTGATTGGCTGCCTGATCGAGTGCCCACTGCATTTCGCGCAATTCGATGTGCGCACCGGCGAGCTGGTCAACGGGCCGGTGTCCACGGCAGTGCCGGTCTACGAGGTGCGGGTCGAGGACGATACCGTCTACATCAAAAGCTAGACCGTTTGCGGCCGGTGGCGCTTGACCGCTTCCGGGTTGGTCGAGTCGGCGCCCATATAGATGCCGCGCTCCCAGCTGCGCTTTAGCGGGTCGACGACGTTCAGCGACATGCGACCGATGCGCTCGATCTCGATCTCCACGGTCTCGCCGTCCTGCAATGCACCGAGCCCCTCATGGTTGGTGCCGCAGGCGATCAGATCGCCAGTATTCAAGGTCATGATCGTCGAGGCGAACTCGATCAATTCCGGCACCCGGTGCTCCATGTCGTCGGTGTTGTAATTGTGTCGTAGCTGGCCGTCGTTCCAGAAGCGCACGACCAGATTATTGGGCTCGGGGATCTCGTCGGCAGTGACGATGCAGGGACCGATCGGGGCGAAGGTGTCGAACGACTTGCCGAGCCAGCTGCCGGCTTTCCAGGTGCGCCGCCCCTCGCCACGCGCCGACACATCGATCAGGCAGGTATAGCCGAACACAGCACTCTGCCAATTCGCCTGGCTGACCTTTTTGGCCGGACCCCTGATGACGAGCGCCAGCTCGGCCTCGTGCATGAAGATCCACGGTTCGGTGAACTCCGGCAGCACTATCGTGTCACCCGGGCCGATGACCGCCTCCGGGTTCTTCAAGAACATGTTGAGCGGCCGCGCCTCGCGCTGCGCGTGCTCCCAGTAATTGGCGATGCAGCACAAGATCTTACCGGGCCGCGGCAATGGCGCACGCAGCCGCACCGAGGCGAGCGGCTGGGCCTCGCCCTCCACCGCGAGCCGTTCGAGCGTCGGCTGGAAGCGATCGAATCCGTCGATCAGCCCTTGCATCGTCGATTGCGGCGTGTGCCCTCGCTCGATGGTATCGGTGAGCCCGACCACCCCGCGCTCGGTAAGCAACCCAGGCGCGGGCTCCTCCCGCTCCGAGGTCTGAAAGAGCACCAGCTTCATCGTCGCCTCCTACTCTCTCGTCCCGGGGAAATGCCTAGCGCGCTTCGATATATTTTTGAAATTTGGTCAGGTCGTTCGGAGCCATAATCGCACGCAATGTGAAGACATCGGTCGAGGTGTGGGCGACCCCGGTACAACAGCCGCGTCCGACCCTATATCCGGCTGCTTTGACCATTTCGGTGGCCGCCGTATTGTACGAACCATATGGGTAGGCAAATTCGGCTACCGGGACCTCCAGCTGTGACTCGAGCACTGCCTTGCTGTTGTAGATCTGATCCCACAGCTGGGCCGGATCGCCAATTTTCGTTAGACGCGGGTGCGACCGCGAGTGGCTACCGATCTTCATCCCCTCGGTATGCAGGGTCTGCAGTTGGGGCCATGAAATGAAACCGCGGTGGCCAATGTAATCAGTCACCACAAAAAACGTCGCCGGGTAATGATATTTCGAGAGCAAGGGCAGCGCGTTTTCGTATTGTGTTACCCATCCATCATCAAAAGTGATTATCACCGGCAGTGTCGGCAACTCGTGGCCCTGCTCAAAAAAATCCGCAAGATCCGAGAACGTGATCACGTGGTATCCGCTGTCTTGGAGAAATTTCATCTGCTGACCAAAGACTTCGGCGGTTACCGTCATCCTCCGCAGCCCGCGTGATCCGCCATACGTCAGCCTGATGTGGTGGTAGACAAGGATCGGGACTTTTGTCGTCCGTTTCTCCGGCAGTGTCGGTTTTTCCGGCAGCACCGACGGCTGCTGCAAATCTGCGGCTGGCATAGTCGAGGGTTCTGCCTCGGCGGCGAGCATCATGACCGGTTGCTTCGCCCATGACAGATGAAGACCAACCACCACGAGAAGACTGGCCATGCACAACCGGCCGGTAGTCAATACGCTGCCTCCTCTCATCACTCCCTTCCCTTGGCGATCTATTGCTGGATTGCGCAAGCGGAGTGTCGTGAAGCCACCGGCTTTGGCGTCTACCGCGCCGCCGCGAACTTGCCGAGATGCCGTACGACGGCCGCGAGATCGCGCGGCTCCGATGCCACTCGGCGACTCTCCTCAAGCAGAATCCGCACGCCGTCGCGGATCTGTTCCTCGGTATGCGTTGCCGTCAGAAAGAAACGCAGCCGCGCGGCGCGCTCGGGGACCGCGGGGTATAGGATGGGCTGGACGTTGATCCCGCGCTGAAACATTGCCTGGGCCAGACGCCCGGCGCCGATCGAGCTGCCGGTGATGACCGGCACGATCGAGGCGCCGATCGATCCGCCGACATCGAGCCCGCCCTCCCGGGCAAGCCGCAAGAAGAGTGCACCCCTATCGTTGAGCTGGCGCACCCGCTCCGGCTCGCTCTGAAGCAGCTCCACCGCGGCGAGCGCGGCGGCGGCCGCCGCCGGCGCCATCCCCACCGAGAACACAAAACCGGGAGCCGAATGCTTGAGATAGTCGATCAGTTCCTTCTTGCCGGCGATATACCCGCCGCAGGACACCAAGCTCTTGCTCAGCGTGCCCATCCAGATATCAACCTCGCCGGGATCAATCCCGAACCGGTCTGCCGTGCCGAAACCGCGCGGGCCCAGCACCCCCAGCGCATGGGCCTCGTCTACCATCAACCAGGCGCGGTGGTGTCGTGCCACGGCGATGAACCCCGGCAAGTCGGGAACATCGCCATCCATGCTGTAATGTCCCTCGATGACAAGAAGCGCGCGATCGTGGCGCGGACGCAACTCGCGGAGCAGACGATCGGCGGCTTCGTGGTCGAGGTGGCGAAACGGCGCCCGGCGCGCCCCCGACAGCGCCGCTCCCTGAGCGATGCTGTTATGGATCAACGCATCATGCACGATTAGATCGTTGCGGCCGAGCAGATGTCCGACGACCGTAACGTTCGTCGAATGTCCGCCGACGAGCGCCACACAATCCTCGCAGCCATGGAGACGCGCCAGCGCCTGCTCCAGCTCGCGGTGAAGCGGCCGCTCGCCGGAAACCGGCCGGCTCGCCGAGACCGTGGTGCCGTAGCGGTCGATCGCAGCCTTCGCCGCGTCCGAAATCCGCGGGTGCCCATTGAGGCCGATGTAGTTGTAGGAAGCGAAGTTAATGTAGGTCTTGTTGCCGATCAGGGTTTCCGCACCGGCGATGCCTTCATGGACGCGAAAGAACGGATCGGCGATGTCGAGAAATTCGGCGGCCTCCCTGATCAAGCCGATCTCGCGAAACCCTTCGAACTCCGACGCATCGAGCCTCTGGGCGGTGGCGTCGACCGCTTCCCCGGAGGGGCGGCGCGGGGAATTTCCCCGGGGTCGGACGGCGGAAGCCGAGGACAGCTTGTCGATCAGCCGCGCCTTCGCCTGCGCCGAGAGGCCGAACAGGTTTCGTCCCAGCTCCAATGGATTATTCCGCCGCCACTCTGTCGGGGTCGGCGCGGAGCAGCTCCCCGTCCACCAGTTCGTGACGCACACTGAGCGCAATGACTTCGCCGTCCCTGCGTCCCGTCGCGAGCGCGCCGGCAAGCCGGGCCGCGATCGACGCCACGCTGGTAGCTTCGGCAAGGGACACCAACGGCAGGTCGACCCTCAGCCGGGTCTCGAGGGCGAGGCGCAGTTCGACCGCCATCAGCGAATCCATTCCCACCTCAGACAGCGGACGCAGCGGATCGATGCCGCCAGCAGGAAGCCGCAGAATCGTCGCCGCCTCTTCGGCGACGATTGTCTTCAGCAACGCCAGTGCTTCCTCCGGCTCGAGGGCGGCGAGCCGGTCGGGAAGCGATTCGTCGACCGCCGTGGGCGAGATTTTGGCGAGGTTTTCTGAGAACATCGGCGCGGCGAGGATCGGAAGAAGCCGACGCGCTTCGGCCCAGTTCGTTTCGGCAAATGCGACAGTCGGAAGTCCGCTAGCAATCATTGCGGTAAGCCCGGCGAGAGCTTGCTCTGCCGGGATCGGCTTGGCACCGAGCCGACGGGAGAGGGAAGCGAGGGTATCCGGCCGCTCCGCGAGGTAGCCCGCATCCTCGATCGGCCCCCAAGCGACGGCAAGGCCCGCTCTGCCTGCGGCGCGGCGCTGCCGGACGAGCGCCTCAAGCGCCGTGTTCGCGGCAACATACGCTCCCTGACCGGGCGCTCCAATTACGGTTGTCGCCGAGGAGAACGCCAAGAAAAGTTCGATCGGGTCGTCACGCGTCAGCGTGTCGAGGGCGATAGCCCCGCCGATCTTGGGGTGCAGAACCCGGTGGATATGAGCGAGGTCGATTTCGGCGGCAAGGCCGTCCTCGATCGTCGAGGCGGCGTGCACGACGCCGCGCAGGGGTGGCTGGTTTGCTCTGATCCCCGAGAGGATCGTCGCGAGCGAAACACGATCGGCGACATCGCCTTGATAGACGCGCACCTCTGCACCCGCCTCGGAGAGTTCCCGAACCCGCGCGTCAGCGCCGGGTGTCGCCGGCCCTCGGCGACTGACAAGAGCAATCGAGCCGGCGCCGTGCGCTGCCAGCCAGCGGGCACACTCATAGCCGAACCCCTGGGTGCCACCGGTGACCAGATAGGTGCCGTCGCGGCGCAGCGCGACTTCCGGCGGCGCGCGCAGCCGCACGCCATTATTGGCATCCGGTACAAGGACGAGCTTGCCGATGTGACTTGACGACTGCATGAGCCGGAACGCGTCGTCGAGCTCGGAAAAGGAAAAGATGCGATGTGCAAGCGGCCGAATTGCGCCATCGAGCAGCGCCGCGGAAACCTCGGACAACAGTAGGCGCGCGAGATCCGGCCGGCGAATTGGCAGCTGGTCGATGTCGATAGCGAAGTACGAAATGTTTTGCCGGAGTGGCCGCAGGTGGATACGCCGATTGAGGTAGAGGTCCCGCTTGCCGAGTTCGAGAAACCGCCCGAATGGCTTGAGCACCTCGATGCTGCGCTCCATCGCCTCGCCGCTCAGCGAGTTGAGGACAATGTCGACCCCCTGCCCGGCGGTGAACTCGCGCACGGCATCGCCAAAGGCGAGGTCTCGCGAATCAAGGACGTAATCGGCGCCGGCGAGCCGCAAGAATGACCGCTTCACTTCCGATCCGGCGGTGGCGATAACGATGGCGCCATGCTGTTTGGCGTACTGGATCGCGGCCAGTCCCACACCTCCGGAGGCGGTATGAATCAGGACGTGCTCTCCCGGCGCAAGCTTTGCCAAGTGGCCCAAAGCATAGAACGCCGTGACAAACGTCACGGGAATGGTCGCAGCTTCGGCAAAGCTTGTCCCTGGCGGGATCGGCGCGACCGCCTCGGCGATCGTTACCACGCGAGTGCTCAACGAAGCCGGGGCAAATGCTATGACCCGGTCGCCGAGAGCTAAGCCGCTGACCCCCGGGCCGAGAGAGCGGACGATGCCGGCGCATTCGAGCCCGAGTGTGGGGCCGGCAAACCCATCGCTGAGCGCCTCTTCCGGCAACAACCCCATCGCCCACATAATGTCCCTGAAATTGAGGCCCGCGGCGTGCACCTCGATTTCGACCTGGCCTGGGCCGACCGGAGCGGGTGTCCGAAACTCCCATCCCAGCGCCTCAATCCCCCCGGGTTGGCTCTTCGACAAGCTCAGCACATCCAACGCCCCCGCCCAGCGCGGCGGTAGACCCCGGCGCAGCCGGAGAACGTGGCGGCCGTCGGGGGTCCAGACAACTTCCGTCTCGATCGAGCCGGCCGCCACCTCGTCCGCGATCTGTTGCGCGCGTTCGCCGGGGGTGGCGGCGTGGGAAAGATCCAGGAGGCGAAGCGATAGCCGCGGCATCTCATTGACGAGTGTGCGGCCTAGCCCCCAGAGAGCCCCTCCGGCCACGTGGCTGCCATGATGCGGAGGTGTGACCTGCTGTGCTCCGCAGGTGAGGATCCAGAGCGCGGCATCGCGCTCGACGGCAATCGTCGCGATCCTGGCTAGCGCTTCAATTTGTTGTGCGATGTGTAGCGTGGGGTCGCTATCGCACGGTTCTTCGGCCAGGAAGAGAATGATTTCGTCCGCTCCTTCGCCGCAGTGTGCCGCACGATCGACTTCTGTCGAGGCACCGAAATCGGAGAATTTTGCGTGCTTAACGCGATGGCCCTGATCGAAAAGGGCACCCTGCAGCGCCTCTGCAAAGGCGAGATCGCCACCGACCAGGGTGACCATAGGTGGCGAGCCTCGATCGGCGAAGGGAGCGTCGACACCAGTCGGCGCGCCAGCCCAGAACATGGCACTCGGCCAGGGCGCCGTCGCGGTCCGCACTGCAACGGCAGACTCGAAGCCTGCTGCGGCCAGCTCGGCCCGCCAATCCTCGGGCGCACGCAGCGACGATACATCACCTGCCAGCCATGGGGCCTGCCACCAACTGGCATTCTGGCCGAAAACGAGATCCCAAAATGCATTCGGCTCGGGTTCCAATGCGAGGAATAGCCCGCCCGGGACAAGCAGATCCCGCAGGTTCGCCAGACCCATCGGGTCAAGCTGCAACCGGGCACAAGCATTGACCGCCAAGATGATGTCGAATGTGACACCGTCCAGAGCCTCGTTCCCGTCTCGCGGCACCCAACGGGCGGCCGAAACCCCGACATAGGACTCGGCAAGTGAGCTCAGTCGGCCGGCCTGCTCGGAATCTGCGCATGTTGCGAGATAGTCGATCGCGACCCTAGATTGGGCCAAAAGCTCGAGAATGCGGCGCGTCGCCCCGCCCGCGCTCGCACCGAGCTCGAGAATCCGCAAGGGCCGGTCCTTCGGCCATGCGCCGGAAATTTCCGTTAGCGCCTCGCACAGCAATGCGATGCCGGGAGCACTTGCCGGTGAACTGTGGAGCACATGCTCCAGCATCGGCGAAAGCTGAGCGTCCGGCTGCCTCGGCCCGGCTGCAAGGATCTTAGGCAGGTCCTCCGCCGCGCTGGCGACCAGGGCGAGTTCTGAGACCAGGTGTGGCGATTCAGCGAGGAGCAGTCGCCAGACCTCCGGCACGTCCGGCAAATCGCTCGACGGTTCGAGCAGCCATTCCGAGCCCGCTTCCGTGGCGGTGCCGACCCGTTCCAGCAACCGCAGCATACACTCGGTCATCGCAGCCGCCTCGGGTGCGATCTGACCGGATTGGCTGAGTTCGGCAATCGTAAAGCAGCGCCCGGGCTCAACCATCCGGCTCAGTGACCGGAGCGCCACCGCACCGACGAGGGCATCGAGCAGTAAAGCCTCCTCCTGCCGTGTCCGATGTGGCTCGCGGGCGATAGCAAGGCGAGACAGGGTCGCGCAGAGATCGGATGGCAAGCGGGGAGGGTGGTTTTCGAACAGGGGAGCCGGAACGAGATCGGCGCGCAGCGCACGCTCGTCGATCGGGCGCTGCCGGCTCAGCTCGACCCTTCGGAACCAGCAATCGGCGAGTTCGGCGACCACGTCTCCGGCTTCATCCGATAGAACGATATCGGCAGACACAGATCGAACGCCGGTCCGCGTCAGCTGCAGCAAAACGCGGCGGGGGACACGTCCAAATGGCGCTGGGAGGCGAACGCGGCCAAACCGCCACGGGAGAAAGCCGACGCCCTGGATTTGGTGCCGGCGGTCGGCCACCAATCCGAAGAGACCCTGCAACGCACCATCGAGCAGGGCCGGGTGAAGCAGATATGAGTCGACAGCTTCATCGCCGATGGGCGATGGGTCGAGATAGGCAGTCGCGCTGTGCGGATCGGTGATTTCGACGTGCGACACAGTCCTGAAACGGTCGCCGTAATCGAGACCGGCGAGGTGCGCGAGCCGGTATAGACTTTCGCCTTCAATTCGACGCTGAGCCGATACGCCGCCGCTCCAAGAAATGATGCGGCGGGCATCCGTCGCAGCCGCGAGGCGTGCGACCGCGTAGACGGTCAAAGGCTCGCTTGACAAGCGTGGGCGGCTTGCGAGTTCCCAGTCGCCTTCGTCGGATTGGAGCACCGTCCGCAGCTCGCGCATCCGGCCCTTGTCGAACGGCATTGGGCGTCGCAGTTCGACATCGAAGACCTCGAGCGCCGGCGCGTCCGGCCATCGGCATCGCGCTGCGGCAAGCGCCATCTCCAGAACTGCTGCCGCCGGCAGAACTGGCACACCCTCGACTGCATGGTCAGCGATCCAGGGAAGCACCTGCTCGTCGAGGTGATTGAGCCAGCTTGCCACCCCCCCGCTTTGGCGGAACCCGAGAAGCGGGTGGTCGAAAGGTGGATTGACGAGGTCGGTGGCTTCGGTCGTCACGGCGAACCAAAATCTCTCCCGGTTCCACGGGTAGAGTGGAAGCCCGCGAGGATCAGCGGGGCCGTCGAATGATGCCGATGTCGTCCAATCATATCCCGCAGCATGGCAATGTGCCGCCATCGCGGGGAACGGGTCATTCGCACCATGATCCCTGGAAAGGCTCGTAAGCACACGCCCCTGCACCTCGGCGGAGCGCAGCCCGTCCGTAAGGTAGGATTGAAGGATGGCCCGTGGGCCGATCTCGAGGAAGATGCGATAGCCTAGACGGACCAGTTGGGTATGGGCGTCGGTGAAGCGCACCGGATGGCGGATGTTGCGCCACCAGTATTCGGCATCGAGCTCTTCGGCTTCGACTACGTCGCCGGTAACCGTCGATACGAGCAGCGTCTCGGGCGAGCGTGAGGCGAGGCCGCGAAGATCGTGCAAGAGATCCTCGCGGAACGGGTCCATCGCCCGCGAGTGGAAAGCGAAGTCCAAATCGAGAGAGCGAAACCCAATGTCGCGGTGCTCCAGCTCGGCTTCCAGGCGGCGGATCTCCTCGATCGACCCCGAAATCGTCACCGAACGGGCGGCGTTTAGCGCAGCAACCTCAGCGGTGCTGTTCAGTTCGGCAAGAATGGCCCGCGCAGCGTCGTGTGCGAGCGCGACCGCCGCCATCCGGCCCGCGCCTTGGGTTTGCTGCTGATGACGGCTGCGCACGACGACGACGCGCGCGGCATCGGCGAGCGATAGGGCGCCCGCGCTCCAGGCGGCGGCGATCTCGCCGACACTGTGCCCGAATTGGGCGGCGGCGCGGATACCGATCGCTTCCAGCGCCCGAACGATGCCGACCTGGACGGCAAAGAGAAGCGGTTGCGCGATGTCGGCGCGTGCCAGCTTGTCGCTGCCGACACCGCTCTCCAGAAGCTCGGTCACGGACCAGCCGAGTACGGGGCGGAGTAGGGCGTCGGCCTCCTCGATCGCAGCACGAAAGACGGCATTGGCCCGCAACGCATCGCGGCCCATTCCCGGGAATTGTGCACCGTTGCCAGAGAACACGAACGCAAGCTTGTCTTCCCGAACCCCAGTATCCGTGATCACACCCTGTGCCGGATTGCCGTCGAGAAAGTCGGCAAGCATCCCCGCGGTTGCCGTCGGATCCTTGCCCAACGCGACAAGCCGATGTGCGTGATGGTCGCGTCTTCGCGCGGCAGCACGCAGCAGTACCGGGGCCCGCTCGACGGACGTCTCGGCGAGAGCGTCGCGCCAGCTCTGGACGAGCTCGCGGAGGGATGCCTCGGTGCGAGCGGAAACGACCAAAGGGGGCATGGACTTCGGCACTAGCGCCGCTTTAGCCCCCGAAGGCGGCGCGGCAAGCACGACATGGGCGTTCGTCCCGCCGAAACCGAAAGAATTGACCCCTGCATAGCGCAGCTCGCGCGCCGCGGCGATTGGCTCCGCGTCACGTATCAAACGAAGATTCAATGCGTCGAAGGCGATGTTCGGGTTGGGCGCCTCGCAATGCAACGTCGGTGGAACCATACCCCGGTCGAGGGCGAGCGCCGCCTTCAGCAGACCGGCCATTCCTGATGCCGGTTCCAAATGACCGATATTGGTCTTTACCGATCCGATCGGGAGCGGGTCGGACCGGCTCTGGCCGAGGGAGTGGCCGACGGCGGCGGCTTCGATCGGATCTCCCGCCGGCGTGCCGGTGCCGTGCATTTCGAAGAAGGTCAGATCTTCTGGAGCAACGCCCGCGCGCGCATAGACCGAGCGCAGCAAGGACGCCTGCGCCGCCTCGCTCGGCAACGACAATCCGATCGTTCGGCCGTCGGAATTGACCCCCGTGCCGAGGATCACCGCGCGGATCGCATCGCCGTCGGCGAGCGCATCATCGAGGGGTCTGAGGATGGCGACCGCGCCGCCCTCTCCCCGGACATAGCCGTCGGCACGCTCGTCGAATGCAAAGCACCGTCCGCGCCGGGAGAGCATCGAGGCGGAGCAAAACCCGAGATATGGATAGGGGGCGAGCAAGAGGTTGATGCCCCCAACAATTGCGGTCTCGACACGCTTGCTGCGGATTGCCTCGCACGCATGATGCAAAGCGACGAGCGAGGACGAGCAGGCCGTATCGATGGTGAGGCTCGGCCCACGCAGATCAAATACATAAGAAATGCGGTTGGCAAAAACGCTTAACGTGTTGCCAGTCATAAAATAGGAATCGGTGCTGGCAGGATCCCCAAGTCTCAGATCCGAATAGTCGGTTGTAGATGCACCAATGTAGACTCCAGTCGAACTCCCCGAAATTTTTCCGGTCGAAATGCCGGCATCCTCAAGTGCGTGCCATGTCAGCTCCAACAGCAGCCGCTGCTGGGGATCCATTTGCGCCGCTTCGCGCGGGGAGATGCCGAAGAATGACGGCTCGAACAGGTCGATGCCGCTGATAAGCCCGGCAGCCCAAGTATAGCTCTTACCTGGCTCGTTACGGTCCGGATGATAAAAAAATCGGGTCGACCAACGCTGCGGATCGATCTCGGAGACGGCGTCCCCACCGCATGCAAGCAGCCGCCAGAACGCCTCCAGATCCTCAGCTCCCGGAAATCGGCAGGAGGCTCCGACGATCGCGATCGAACCGTCACTCATACAGCAATAGCTTAGTCTGTCCCCGGGGTCGACACGGCTGCGCGTTGCAACCTAACCGTAACCTCATTACACACAAGACGAACCAAATGCTAGGGTTTGAGATCGGTTGCCGATGTCGCGGCGCGCGCGAGAGGCAACGGGGTTCAGGCGCGCGGACGTCGTCTCGGACGAGATCGGTAGCCCGGGTGGGTGCCCTGCCGCCTCTGCCGGGCTAAATCAATCATCAGCGACGTGACAAAAATGCGACATCGGTCGAGTGTCGACACGTCTAGAATTGCCGGTTGCGCCCTCGTGGTCAAGCTTGCAGGCCGGCAAGAGTCTCGTAGACCAATTGGTCGATCTCGACCCCCTCGCGCAACGCCCTCTCGCGACTGCGAAACGCCCGCTCCCCCGGAATGCGGATTTCGCCAATCCCAGGCTGAGGCGGGGTGGCCTTGACCCGCTCGATCAGCTCGCTGACCTGCTGCTTAAAGGCGTCGGGTTCGCCGAGCAAATCCGGCTTGAAGACGATGAAGAGATAACCGTCGTCCTGCTCCGGGCCGAGCCCCGAACTCGCCAACAGCCCGAGCGCCTGTACGATCAGAGCGAGGCCAAATCCCTTATATCCGCCAAAGGGTAGGAGTGCACCGCGCCGCGCCTGGGCGGGATCGCGTGTCGGGTGCCCCTCGGCATCGATGGCGACCCCTTCCGGCAACTGCTCTCCCAGACGCTCGCGGTATGCCAAATCGGTCCCCATGAAGGCCGAGGTCCCCATATCGAACACGAGGGCTCCGCGCGATGACGGAAGTCCGAAGGCGATCGGGTTGGTGCCGAGCACCGCGCGGATCCCCCCGGGCGGGGCGACGCTGGGTGCGGAGCCCGCCGTGTGGATCCCGACCAGCCCCGCATTGGCGATCATCTCGACATAGTAGGCGCTGCGGCCGCTCATCCAGCTGTTCGTTACTCCAACGATAGCGATGCCCCGGGTCCCGGCTTTGGCAATCGCGCCCCGAGTGGCGTGGTACATCGCCAGCATGCCGATGTTGTTGCCGCCGTCGTAGAGGATCGACAGTTCCGTCTCACGCAGCACGCTGATCGGCCGGCGCGGCTGTTTGAAGCGCCGATGCTCGGGGATGTTGAGGAGTTTTGCCAGCCCCGAATACTCGTATCCGCACCGGGCTGCATCGATTGCGTGATCGACGACGATGCGCGCTTCCTCTTGATCGTAGCCGATGCCGCGCATCGCCCTCTCGGCGTGCTCGCGGGCTTCGCTGACACTCAGGCGAATTCGACTAGGGGACATTTTGTGACGCACCCCCCGTTTCCTACGCGGCTACTCTACCGCCTGCAAGTGCGCCGACTCCGGTCGCCAGCGCAGGATCGGCTGGCGTGCGGCAGCGGTTTCGTCGAGACGGCGGCGCGGGGTCAGCCGGGGCGCGGCGTGAAAGCGTGCGCCATCGCCCGAGCGGGCCGCGGCGGCGAGCGCCTTCAACACGGCCGTGAACTGGTCGAGCGAGGCCTTGCTCTCGGTCTCGGTCGGCTCGATCAGCAGCGCTCCGTGCACGACCAGCGGGAAGTACATCGTCATCGGATGATACCCCTCGTCGACCAGCGCCTTGGCGAAGTCGAGCGTGGTCACCCCAGTGTCCTTCAAGAAGCGGTCGTCGAACAGCACTTCGTGCATGCAGGGGCCCGCAAACGATAGACTCAAATCACCGTCAAGCCGCGCGCGCAAATAGTTGGCGCTGAGCACTGCATCCTCGGCCACCTGCCGTAGCCCATCGGCTCCATGACTCATCATATAGGCTAGGGCGCGCACGAACATGCCCATCTGCCCGTGGAAGCCCTTCAGCCTTCCGATCGCCTGCTCGGTTGGGCCGACCTTATGTTCGGCCAGTTCGAGGCGATCTTCTCCGTGCACTACCCAGGGCAGCGGCGCGTAAGGTGCCAGGCTCGCGGCGAGCGCCACCGGACCGCTGCCCGGGCCGCCGCCGCCATGTGGGGTCGAAAAGGTCTTGTGCAGGTTCAGATGCATGCAGTCGATGCCGAGATCGGCCGGCCGCACCCGCCCGACGATGGCGTTGAAATTGGCGCCATCGCAGTAGAAGAAGGCTCCGGCTGCGTGCACCGCCGCGGCGATGTCGAGGATCTCGTTCTCGAACAGCCCGCAAGTGTTCGGGTTAGTCAGCATCAACGCGGCGACGTCGGACCCGAGCTTGCGCTGGAGCACCTCGAGATCGACCCTTCCGCGCGGATTGCCGGGGACCGGATCGATGGTGTAGCCGCAGGCGGCAGCCGTCGCCGGGTTTGTGCCGTGCGCCGATTCGGGCACGAGAACCCGGCTGCGCCGTTCGCCGCGCGCCTCGAGGGCAGCGCGGATCGTCATTATGCCGCAGAGCTCGCCATGCGCCCCTGCGCCCGGGCTCAGCGCAACGGCGGGCATCCCGGTCAGGGTTTTCAGCCAATGCGCCAGGGTATCGATCAGCGCCAGCGCCCCCGGCACGGTCGACACCGGCTGAAGCGGGTGGACATCGGCGAATCCGGGGAGCCGGGCCAGCTTTTCGTTGAGCCGGGGATTGTGCTTCATTGTGCACGAGCCCAGCGGATAGAGGCCAGTGTCGATGGCGTAGTTCTTCTGCGACAAGCGGGTGAAGTGGCGTACCACCTGCGGCTCGCTGAGACCGGGCAGGCCGATCGCTCCTTGCCGCTCGAGACCGCCGAGGCGCGCTTCGAAGGGTGGCGGATCGGCGAAATCGACGCCGCAACGGCCAGGCGAACCCTGCTCGAAGATCAGTCCCTCTTCGATCTGCAGGCCGCGGTTGCCGGTGACCGTTTCGAGCGGCGCTGCCAGATCCGCGGGGGGGCGGGTACTGACGGCTCGGCTCCAATCGGTCACGACAGCACCTCCCGAAGTTCCCGGTCGAGCCGGTCGATGTCCTCCTCCGTCACCATCTCGGTTGCCGCCACAAGGAGAACGTCGGCGAGCGCGGGTCGGTCAGGATAGAGGCGGCTGATCGGAATCCCGGCGAGGACGCCTTTCTCGGCGAGCGCCTCGACGACGGGCGCAACAGGGCGCGGCAGTCGCAACGCGAACTCGTTGAAGAAGGCTTGGTTAAGCAGCTGCACCCCCGGTATTCGCTCGAGCCGCTCGGCCAGGCGCACCGCAGCGGCGTGATTGAGGCGCGCAAGCCGGACGAGCCCGGTTTCGCCGAGCAGAGCCAAATGGATCGTGAAGGCGAGTGCGCACAGGCCCGAATTGGTGCAGATGTTGCTGGTCGCCCTCTCGCGCCGGATGTGCTGCTCGCGGGTCGACAAGGTCAGCACCCAGCCGCGCCGGCCGTCGGCGTCGACGGTCTCGCCAACGAGCCGTCCCGGCATTTGACGGACGAACTTGTCGCGGCTGGCGAAGAGACCGAGATGGGGTCCGCCAAAATTGAGCGCGTTGCCGATCGACTGGCCTTCAGCCGCGACGATGTCCGCCCCCATCTCGCCCGGCGGGCGAATGGCGCCCAGCGAGAGGATCTCGGTCACGACAACGACGAGCAGCGCGCCGGCCTCGTGGCAGATTGGCGCGAACTCGGAATAATCGCGGATCTCGCCAAAAAAATCGGGGTTCTGCACGACGACGCAGGACGTATCGCGACCGATCAGTCCGGCGAGGTCCTCGCCGCCGCTCGGAGCCGGAGCCTGCGCGGCCACCTCGAAGCCGACAAAGCGCGCATAGGTCTCGCACGCCTCGCGGTAATGCGGATGGAGACCGCCCGATAATATGGCCTGCCCGCGGCGGGTCAGTCGATTGGCCATCATCACAGCCTCGGCGCAGGCTGTCGCACCGTCGTAGAGCGAGGCGTTCGCAACCTCCATGCCGGTCAAGAGCGCGACCTGGGTCTGAAATTCGAAGAGATACTGCAGCGTCCCTTGCGAGATCTCGGGCTGGTACGGGGTATACGATGTCAGAAACTCGCCGCGCTGGATCAGATGGTCGACCGCAGCCGGGATGTGGTGGCGGTAGGCCCCGCCGCCGATGAAGAGCGGGACCGAACCCGCCGCCAGATTGCGTGATGCCATCGCCGAGATCGCGCGCTCGACCTCGAGCTCACCCATGGTCCTGGGGAGGTCGAGGAGGCCGTCGAGCCGCGCCTGATGCGGCACATCGGCGAACAGCGCGTCGATCGAATCGACGCCAATCGCCGCCAGCATCTCCTGTCGGTCGGGATCGGTCAGCGGGAGATAGCGCATCAGGACTGCTCCTCGACGAGGCGCTTGTAAGCCGCTTCATCCATCAGGCCGTCGAGCTCCTTCGGGTCCTTGATGCGGAGCTTGAGGAACCAGCCATCCCCCATCGGGTCGTCGTTAACCATGGCAGGGTCGGCCGCCAGCGCCTCGTTGACCTCGGCGACCTCGCCCGAAACCGGAGCGTAGACCTCGCTTGCCGCCTTGACCGATTCGACGACCGCCGCCTCCTTGCCTTGCTCGACCCGACGACCGATTTCCGGCAGCTCGACATAGACGACGTCGCCGAGTTGCGACTGCGCGTAATCGGTGATGCCGACGACCGCCAGATCGCCGTCGAGCCGAACCCATTCATGGTCCTTGGTGAAACGAAGGGTGGTCATCGGCGATGTCCTCCTGCGGCGTCAGCCGCGGTGATAGCGGTGCGGGAAAAAGGGTAGTCGCGCGGCGCGGGCAGGCCGGGCGATGCCCCGCACGAGGAGAGTGAGCGGCGTGCCCTCGGCGGCATGGTGGCGATCGACATAGCCCATCGCGATCGGCCCGCCGACCGAGGGGCCGAAGCCACCGCTCGTGACCCGCCCGATGGTCTCCCCAGCGGGGCTGAGGATAGGGGTGTCCTCGCGCGCCGGCGCCCGTCCATCGGGCCGGATGCCGATGCGCCGGCGCGGCGCACCTTCGACCAGCTGGCGCAATACGATCGCGGCGCCGGGAAACCAGCCTTCGGTCCGTCGCCGCTGGCCGATCGTCCACGCGAGCCCAGCCTCGACCGGGGTCGTCGTCTCGTCGATATCGTGACCATAGAGGCAGAGCCCGGCTTCGAGGCGCAGCGAATCACGGGCACCGAGGCCGATCGGCCGAACTTCCGGCTGAGCAAGCAGCATCTCGGCAACTGCCGCCGCATCACTCGCCGGCAATGAAATCTCGAAGCCGTCCTCGCCGGTGTAGCCGGAGCGGGTGATCAGGCATGGGCGGCCGTCGAGCATCGTCTCCGTCGCGGTCATGAAGCCGAGCTGCGTGACGGCGGGTTTAAAGCGCGACAGGACGGTAGCGGCAGCGGGTCCTTGCAGCGCCAGCAGCGCTTTGTCGGCCAGCGGCTTCACCGTAGTAGCGCCGGCGATACGATCGCGCAGATGAGCGAGATCGGCCTCTTTGCGCGCGGCGTTAACGACGAGAAAGAGCCCGTCCTCGAGCCGGGTCGCCATCAAATCGTCGAGGATCCCGCCCTCTTCGTTGAGCAACAGCGTGTAGCGCATATGCCGAGGCGCGAGCGCCGAGAGGTCGCCGGGGACGAGCGCCTCGAAGGCCCTGACTGCGTCGGCACCGGCAAGCCGCAGCTGACCCATATGGGAGACATCGAAGAGCCCGGCCTGCGCGCGGGTGTGGAGGTGCTCCTGCAGGATGCCGGTGGGATACTGCACCGGCATCTCGTATCCGGCGAATGGCACCATCCTGGCGCCGAAGGCGACATGGAGAGCGTGGAGCGGTGTCCGCTTGAGCGGCGCCGTGGCAGCAGCAAGGGTCACCCGCACCTCCGACAGAGCGGACGCCGAAGCGCCCGAACCTTGCCCCCTCTGTCGTGGACCCTGAGAGATTCACCCGAACCGCAGGTCAGGCCGCGATCCGGGCTTACTCCTTCGGTGAGCGGCGGGTCAAATCACTCGGCCGCTGCTTTCCAGAGCGCCCTTCCGCCCGCGGTCCTTTTGCCTGAGAGTTTCCGGGGCGGTTGCTCCTTCGGCGCCGCGGACCCCTGTTCGAGCCGGGGGCGCGACCTCTCCTGCGGGCGTGCATACAGCGCCACCGGTGTAGCACCGATCAGCGCCGAAGGCCAACCCGTTCCGATCGGGGACGGCCTCATCGTCGACGGACGCGTCCGCGTCGCTAATCCGTTTCGCTAGCTGGGTCTACTGTTCGGCACATCACCGCCGCGGCAGGGGGCTTCTCGCCGGGACAGCCCGGCAAGCCGCGAGCAGCAAGCGTAGGGCCGAAGGCCCTTCAGTCCCCGCGTAGGCGGGGGCAGCCGCCTTCCGCCTTTCTCCCGTGCAGGGTATACGCCCGCCATGCCGGATTATCGCCGCAACCGGGTGCCGGGTAGAACGTTGTTCCTCACCCTGAACCTGAGCGACCTCGAGTCGGATCTGCTGGTGACGCAGATCGTTAGCCGCGGGCGGTTCGAAGCGGAATGCGCTGTGCGCTGTTCCGCCTTACGATCTGCGCTTTCGGCATCGGGTCGCGTTGTCACGCGCCGTCTCCGAGGCTATTTTGGCGGGATTACGCATATTTGTCGCTCCTTTTCGGGAGAGATCCAGTGACTTCGTTCCTCCCGCCTCTCGCCGCCTATCCACAGACGCGCCTGCGGCGCAACCGCCGCGATCCGTGGTCGCGCAAGCTCGTCGCCGAGACCATCCTTACCGCGGGCGATCTGATCTGGCCGGTCTTTGTCCACGACGAGGGGCATAAGGAACCGATCCCCTCGATGCCGGAAGTGTTCCGGTTGCCAATTCCGGCACTCGTCGACGCCGCCGGCGAGGCCGCTGGGTTGGGTATTCCGGTCGTGGCCGTTTTTCCGGCGGTGCCGTCTGGGCTGAAGGACCCGGAGGGCAGCAACGCGCTCGACCCCGGCAATTTGGTTTGCCGTGCGGTTACGGCGTTGAAGGAGGCGTTGCCCGAGCTCGGCGTGCTGTGCGACGTGGCGCTCGACCCTTTCACCTCGCACGGGCATGACGGGGTCATCCGCGACGGTTACGTCGAGAACGACGAAACCGTCGAGATCCTTCGGCAGCAGGCGGTGATCCAGGCTCGCGCCGGCTGCGACATCATCGCTCCTTCCGACATGATGGATGGGCGGGT
>DATNKF010000310.1:0-3120 GCA_035603555.1 Allostellaceae bacterium | reverse complement strand
AAAGGTCCCGTTCCCTGATCCCGCCGGTAATTTCCCTGATACGCCGATTTGACCCGCCGCGGCCCCATCAGCGTCACTTTTGTCCCGCCGAAGGCTTTCGACAATCGGGCTCTGCTCCAGGTCAACCCGGAATAGGCGTCGGCTACTTCTGGCCGCTGGCGATCGTGGGCAGCAGCATGCCGACGATCGCGCGGGCGGGGGTCGGTGCGGGATTGATCGCTGCTTGAAGCCAGCGCGCCAACTAGAAGTCGCCGCGGCCTGTGCGGTTCACCGGTGACACTGACTCCTTGGCCGAGCAAGAGGGCTTCGAACTCTCGGTCCCCCCAGAATAGGAAGAGGATCATCCTTCCTCCCCCCCGTTGGGGGGGAAACCCTACCAGGGCACCCTTCCCTGATCTGGCAGAAAACTTCCCTGATATGCCGATTTAATTCCCTGATACGGCCCAATTAATTCCCTGTTCCGCTGCGTAGGGAATTTGCTCGTAAGGCACTGATTATTATGGTCGTTTCGACCAAGATCCGGGCGACCGAGGCTAAAATCGATGAAATTCCCTGTATTGGACTGACGGCTTCGCCGAGGGTCAGCGCGGCATCGCTGATTTGAACAGTTGAGAGTATCTCTTCGCGCGGCTGGGTCGGTGGGCCCCGGCCGATCTTGGAGCGAAGGGAGATGACGATGACGCCATTGCGACGCCGGATGATCGAGGACATGACCTTGGCGGGGTTGGCACCCGGGAGCCAAGACATTTACATCAAGTCGGTTCGCCGGTTGGCGGCCCATTACCAGCGGTCGCCGGACGAATTGAGCGAAGAGGAGGTGCGCTCGTATCTGATCAGGCTGCGTGACCGGGGCGCCGCGCGCGGAACCTTCAAGGCCGATCATTACGGCATTCGGTTTCTCTATCACCACACCCTCGGTCGCGACTGGCCGCTGTTTGTTAAAAAAAGATTCGTCTGCCGACGCAGAAGCGCCTCCCCAATGTCCTGGCCGATGAGCAGATCCGCCGGCTGCTCGGCTGTGTAGAAAGCCCGATCCACAAGGCCTGTCTCTCGGTTCTCTACGCCTGCGGCCTGCGCATCAGCGAGGCCATGACCCTGGAGATTGGCGCGATCGACAACGCCAACCTGACCCTTCGCATCATCGGCAAAGGCAACAAGGAGCGGCGCGTGCCGCTGCCGCAGCCGGTCCTCGACGCGTTGCGCCGGATGTGGAAGACCCACCACAACTCGCGCTGGCTGTTCCCCAATCGTGCCGGCACCCGGCCCGTCACCTATGACGTGCTGGCCCGCACCCTTGCCGCTGCCGCTCGCGCCGCCGGCATCCGCCGACGAGTGACGCCGCACATGCTCCGCCACAGTTATGCGACGCGGCTGCTCGAAAACGGCGTCGATCTGCGCACCATCCAGATCCTACTCGGCCACCAGAGCATCTCTTCCACCCTCATCTACACGCATCTGACCGAGCCGATCCGGGCGAAGCTCAGAAACGTTCTCGACAAGTTGATGACCGGGCTCTGATCGCGGCCTTCTGCCGTGGTCGAGCTCGCCGACGTCTTGCGTCGGTTCGCGGGCGCTTACCTGGCGGCCTATGGCCCAGCGATGCCCGCCTCGCATCGCCGTGCCATCGCCGACATCATCGCCTGCCGCACTGAAACCCTCGGCGGACACCTCTGGCGCTGCGACCATTGCAGCGCCGAGGTCTTCGCCTACCACTCCTGCAAGAACCGCAGCTGTCCCAAATGCCACACCGATCAGACCCAAGCCTGGCTCGAGCGCCGCCGCGCCGAGATGCTGCCAGCCCCCTACTTTCACGTCATCGTCACCGTGCCCGAGGAGCTCCGCCAGGCGCTGCGCGCAAACCAGCGTGACGGCTACGGTGTGCTGCTCAAGGCCGTCGCCGAAGCGATCATTGAGCTCGCCCGCGATCGCCGCTTCGTCGGGGGCACCGTCGGCGTGCTCGCCGTTCTCCACACCTGGACCCAGCAGCTGCTCTATCATCCGCATGTCCATTGCCTGGTGACCGGGGGCGGGGTGTCCGCCGACGGCAGCTCCTGGCATCCCGCCCGCAGGGCCTTCCTCGTCCCGTCCAAGGCCCTGGCCAACCTCGTGCGCGGCAAACTCAAGGCCATGCTCCGCGATCGACGACCCGACATCGTCCTTCCCTGCAGCGCATGGCGCAAACCCTGGGTGGTCCACATCACGCCATGGGGCGAGGGCGAGCACGCCGTGCTCGACTACCTCGCCCGTTACGTCTTCCGAGTCGCCATCACCAACGCCCGCATCGCCGACCTCGACAACGCAGACGTGACCATCCGCTACAAGCAGCGCAAATCCGCCCGGTGGCGGGCCTGCCGCATCGCCGGCGACGAATTCATGCGCCGCTTCCTCCAGCACGTGTTGCCAAAGGGCTTTCACAAGGTGCGCTACTTCGGCCTGTGGCACCCTGCCAAACGCGATCTCGCCGCCCGTGCCCGCCTGATGCTCCTGCTCGACCAGTCCGCGCCACCCGGGACCGCCGCCGAGCGCCCGCCAGCCACCGACCCAGACAATGATGAGGCCTGCGGCGACCCGCGGTCAGCGCAACCACCAGCCTGCCCGCGTTGTCAGATCGGTCATCTCCTCCTTATTCGCCGACTCACCCCCAAAAACCCCCTGGGACCGTGAACCACTCCTCCTACCGTCACCGCCCTACCCATCGACCCCGCATGCGCCGCATGCCACAACCCGTGTTTGCTTCGCCGTCCCCCGCGACATCTCCTTCCCATCTCCCCACTCCCTCGCCGACCCCGCTCTTGCGCCCTTTCCCGCACCACAGCCCCGCGCCGGCGCCCGCTTCCCCTCTTCCCCGCGTCACCGACCCACTCCTCGCCCGCTCATCCCGCTTGAAAATTCCATAACCGGCTGCACCCCGCCCCCGCGTCAGTCCAACCGAGCTTTCGCGTCGGCGAGCGACGCGAAAACTCTTTATTCGTTTTCCCAGCTAGGTTCAGAGACGGGTTCGCTCGAGACTCCCTCCTCCAGCGGAGAGTCATGTCGCACCAGTGCTGGATGCCAGGAAAGCGGTGCCCAGCTCTACGGGCCGGCGAGATCAGGCTCTGACGCTATTTATTCGATGACACG
>DATNKF010000309.1:0-5452 GCA_035603555.1 Allostellaceae bacterium | reverse complement strand
CGAGCACCACCGTATCGACGGGCAGAGACAAAGCATAGCGGTGCGCCAGCAGGGCTGGAGACACGCCGAGCCCGGCAGCGAGCCGCCGGAAACCGGCGGCGCCGGCGTAGTCGCGCATCTCCGGATGGTCCGGTGGCAATGGCCGATCGATGGTGCTGGTAAGCGCCCCGGCCTGCACCGCGCGGATTCCCATGACGCCCACCCCATTGGCGCGCGCCGCCTCCATCACCGCGCGGGGTTTCGCCGGCCCGTCAAAGAACTTCAATGCGCCGGGAGAATCGAGCAAATTGGCGATGCACTGCACCGCCGCCGGAGCAGGACGTTCGCCGAGCAATTTGATAATCGTATCCGGGTGGCCGATGCCGGTCAGACCCCAGGCGCCGATGATCCCCTCGCCGACGAGGCGCTCGAAGACTGGCCGAACCTCGGCGACGAAAGTGTCGTAGAGGGTCATTCGGCTCGCGGCGTCGGGCCGGCCGGCCAGATGCTGCGCGTCCGGCACCACATTCGAATGCAGGAAGAACAGGTCCAGCCGCGACAGGCGCAGCCGTTTGAGGCTGCCTTCGATCGATTGCCGCAGCAAGGGCTCGATTTCGGCGCGCGGCGCATTGCCCAGATTGCACTTGCTGGTGACTCGCACACCCTCGGGCAGCCGGCCGCCAAAGGCAGCGCCGACAACCTCTTCGGCTTTGCCGTCGCCATAGCGCGGGGCAAGGTCGATCAGGTTGACCCCGGCCGCGACCGCATCATGCACCGTGGCGACGCATTCCTCGAATGTCGTCTCGCCCCACACCATGCCGAGCCCGCCGCCGCCCAAGGTCAGCGCCGAGACCGGCCAGAGCCTGCCGAACTGGTGTTGCTGCATCAGACTTGTCCCATGTCAGACCCGGGGATGCAGGGTAGCACGCTCAGGTGTTGACAGCGAAGAGGAGCCGGCATTTGCATTTCCCTCCAACCAGAGCAGCTGGCAATACCCCAGCTGCGCGAGGCGATCCCCTATTGCGAAAGGGTGCACGACTTCGTGACCCGCGATCTGTTCTGCCAGATCCTCGAAAGCGAGGAGGAGCACGTAGATTTCATCGAGACCCAATTGGAGCTGATGATCAAGATCGGGACCGAAAACTATATCCAGCTGCAGTCCCAGCCCGCCGGCTGAGCCATATCCGACGGTCGTCGACCCGCTTGGCGCTTGTCGGAAAGACGACGATAATAGGCGGGAACCCGACCGCGGAGGCTCCGTGCCACGGGGCGCAGAGGAGGCAACCACAATGTCATCGCTCAACGGACGCTACAATGTCGGCGGCGTTTACCTGCCGCAACCGTTCAAGGTTCGGCGGCTCGGTCATTTCGGGTTCAATGTCGAGAAGCTCCCTGAGGGCCGGGAATTCTACGGCGACCTGCTCGGCTTTACCGCGTCGGACACGCTCGATTTCTCGCGGGCGCCCTGGTATCCGAAGGACGCCGATCTCGGCGACCCGCGCGGCTACTTCATGCGCTATGGCACCGATCACCACGCCTTCGTCCTCTTTCCGAAGAAGGTGATGGACCACCGCGCCGACCGCAAATTCGCCCCCGAGGTCACGATCAACCAGATCACCTGGCAGTGCGGCAGCCTCAAGGAGATCGCCGACGCCCACAGCTATTTCGAGGAGCAGCAGGTCCGCGTCCAGCGCGTCGGCCGCGATATGCCGGGCAGCAACTGGCACGTCTATGTCTATGACCCCGACGGCCACACCAACGAATTCTACTATGGCATCGAGCAGATCGGCTGGAACCGGCTGAGCAAGCCGCGCGACATGTATTACCGCGGCTTTCAGGAGAAGCCGCCGCTGCCGCAGATGTCCGAGGCGGCGGAGGTGGCCGAGGCGGAGGCCAAGGGGATCGCGGTCCTCTCGGGCCACCGCCCGCAGGACACCTTGCCGGCGAATTACGACGTCGAGGGCGTATTGCTGCCGCGGCCGTTTAAGATCACCAAGATCGGTCCGGTCAGCCTGTTTGTCGACGATGTCGAGCGCGCCGAAGCCTTCTACACCGAGCGCGTCGGCTTTGTGCGAAGCGAGGAGACGACCTACCGCGGTGCCCGCTGCGTGTTTCTGCGCTGCGGCGCCGAGCATCACAGTTTGGGGCTCTTTCCGAAGGAATTGCGGCATGGGCTCGGGCTCAGCGAGCGCACCACCTGCATGTCGTTCGGCGTCGAAGTTGGTAGCTACGCCCAGCTGCGCGAGGCCGTCGCATTCCTCAAATCGCACGGCGTCACCTTTGTCGATGCGATCCCGCCCGAGCTCTACCCCGGCATCGATTATTCGGCGTTCGCGCTCGATCCCGACGGCCACTGCATCCAGCTCTACTACTACATGGAGCAGGTCGGCTGGGACGGCCGGGTCCGGCCGCAATCGGCACGGCGTCAGATCCAACGCGAATGGCCCGAAGCACTGGAGCCGCTCTCCGACACCTATGTCGACCAGGTCTTCCAAGGTCCGCTCGGGTGAGATTGGGACATGCATGTATCATCCGTCACCCCCGCGAATGCGGGGGTCCAGGGTGACCGCCGAAGCGCTTGGGCCCTGGATTCCCGCTTTCGCGGGAATGACGGATAAACGGGGGCGTAATGACGCCTGAAGCTTATCTCGACCGGGTCCGGGCGTTGCTGCCGGTGCTGCGCGAACGCGCGCCCGATGCCGAGAAGCTGCGGCGGTTGCCCGAAGAGACCTTCAACGACTTCCAGGAGGCCGGCCTCTTTCGCTGCATTCAGCCCAAGCGCTACGGGGGCTACGAGCTCGATCCCGAGACCTTCTATCAGGCGATCGTCGAAGTCTCTGCGGTCTGCGGATCGAGCGGTTGGATTCTCGGCGTCGTCGGCGTGCACAACTGGCACCTGGCGTTGTTTCCACCGCAGGCCCAGGAAGATGTGTGGGGCGAGGACACCAGCATTCAGCTCTCGACCTCGCTGGCGCCGACCGGCACCGTCGAGCGGGTCGACGGTGGCTTTCGTCTCAGCGGTCGCTGGTCGTTCTCCAGCGGCTGCGATTATTGCCAGTGGGCCGCACTCGGCGGCATTGCTCCGGCGGTCGAGAGCGGCGCGCCGCCCGACGCCCGCATCTTCCTGGTGCCGCGCCGCGATTACGCGATCGACGACACCTGGTACGTGACCGGCCTCTGCGGCACCGGCAGCAAGGACATCGTCGTGGAGGAGGCGTTCGTGCCGGAACACCGCACCCACTCCTATCTCGACGCGTTTCACCTGCGCAACCCCGGCGCCGCCGTCAACGACGGGCCGCTCTATCGCCTGCCTTTTGGCGCCGTCTTTCCGAATTCGATCGCGGCTCCCGCCATTGGTGTAGCGCTCGGGGCACTCGACGCTTTTCGCGAGCAGTCCCGGGTGCGGGTCAATCTCCGCGACGGTTCACGCCTCTCCGAGGATCCCTTCACCCAGTTCCGCTTGGCCGAATCCGCCGCCGAAATCGGCAGCGCCTATGACCGCATGCGCGACAACATGCGGGAAATGATGGCCCTGGCCTCAGCCGGCGAGGAGATCCCGCTGACCCGGCGCGCCCGCTACCGCTGGGACTCGGCCAAAGCCGTCGATTGGAGCGTGCGCGCGATCGACCGCCTGATGGAGGCGAGCGGCGGCCGCGGCATCTTTCTTAATAACCCGATCCAGCGCGCCTGGCGCGATGTCCATGCGATGCGCGCCCATGTTGGCAACAATCCCGAGCGCGCCGCCGCCGTCTTCGGCCGTTCCGAGTTCGGCCTGCCGCCGACCGATATCCGGTTCTAGAAATTTCACCGCAGAGACGCCGAGGGCACGCAGCGTAACAAAGCTTTAAGTCCCCACCGTGCCCCCCGTGGTCATCCTTTTTTGGAGGAATGATGGCCAGCTTGTCATCAACCGAACCGGTCACTGCGCAGCTAGCAGCAGATCGATGGACCCCGTACAGCCTCACCGTCTGGGCGATCTGCATGCTGGGCTTTGCCTTCGACATCTACGAGGGCACGATCATGCAGCTGGTGACGCCGCTCCTGATCAAGGAGTGGGGCATCACGCCGGCGACAATGGGGAACATCACGACGGTGTCGCGCTGGGTCGGTTTGATCGGCGTCCTGGTCTTTCCCACCTTGGCCGATCTCTACGGCCGCCGGCCCATTCTCATTCTGACGATCCTCGGCTATTCGCTATTCACCGGCTTCACCGGCTTTGCGCAAGGCCCACTGCAGCTGTTGCTGTTCACATCGATCACGCGCGTCACGCTCCAGGGCGAGACCCCGGTCGGCATGATCATGGTCAGCGAGACTGCACCGACAAAATGGCGCGCCACTGCTCTCGGCGGCCTCGTCGGCGGCTACCCGTTCGGCTACATGCTGTGCTCGCTGACCGCTCTGGTCGTCGTGCCGCTGTGGGGATGGCGAGCGCTCTATTGGCTCGGCATCCTGCCGGCGCTGCTCGTTCTCTGGGTGCGGCTCGGCGTCAAGGAGAGCCCGCGCTTCGAGCGGGTCACCGCGGAGATGGTGAAGGAGGGATTGAAGAAGCGGCTCGACATCTTTTCGCCGGTACGCGAGTACCCACGCGAGATGCTGGTCGCGACACTGCTTTATTTCTTCTATCTGTTCACTTGGCTAGGCTGGTCGGCGTGGATGCCGCAATACCTCGCCAATGAAAAGCATCTCGGCTTCCAGACGACGGCGAGCTATCTGTCGATCTGGATGGGCTGCGCGATCTTCGCCTATTACCTCTGCGGCTGGCTCTGCGACCTCTTTGGCCGGCGCTATGTCATCCCGAGCTTTGTTCTGCCGGCGGCGATTCTCCTCGTCGTGATGGGATACCTCGACACTCCGGCGAGCCTGTTCTGGGTGGGGTTGGTGCTGAACTTTCTGATCACCGGAAGCTTCGGCGCCGGCCTCGGCTACAACACCGAATTGTTCCCGACGCAGATTCGCGGAACTGCGGTCGGCGCGGTCGTCACCTTTGGCGGGGCAGCCGCTTCATCCGCGCCCGCGATTGTCGGCTGGATCGCGACCACACATTCGATTTCAGCCGCGCTGCCGCTTCTCGCGCTGTCGTTCTTCCTGCTCGCGCCGATGTTTCTCTTCGTGGCCCGAGAGACGACGCGCAAGGAACTCACTGACTTCATCGGCCAGAAGACCTGAGAAGCGTTACACCGGGTTCAATGCGCAAAGCCGAACAGCGCTTGCGCGTTGTGGTGCAGGATCTTGTCGGTGTCGGCCTTGGGTAGTCCGAGGCGCTCGATATAGGCGAAGGTCTCCTTGTAGGCCTCGTAATCCTGCAATACCGGATAGTCGCTGCCGGTCACCAGGTGATCCGCACCAAAGGCTTCCAGCGCACAGGTGAAGGCGGCCTTCGAGCCGTAGCACACGGTGTCGTACCAGAATTTCTTGGCGGTGACACTCGGCGCCTCGGCGAGGTTGGGGTGGCCGCTCTGGCTCTGGCCCTGCT
>DATNKF010000308.1:0-2098 GCA_035603555.1 Allostellaceae bacterium | reverse complement strand
ATGGCTCCCCTTCGCCGGCCGGATGGCAGAGTGGCTATGCAGAGGACTGCAAATCCTCGTAGAGCGGTTCGATTCCGCTTCCGGCCTCCAGCCCCGTACCTCCTTAAATATTGAATATTGTTCAGCTTCTGGCTCGTTGCCGCCCGCACTCGAGCGACGCGGCGTGCCGAGGTGATCGCCGCCTGGGGGATCCGGCTAGATCATGAATTCGCGCGACACACGGCTGATCCTGGGCGGCGCTGCGGTGCTGCTGAGCCTCGGCATGGGGATTCGACCAGAGCTTCGGTCTGTTTCTGAGCCCCGTCACCCGCGATCTCGCGGTGACGGCAGCGGATTTCACACTCGCCGTCGCTGTGCAGAACATCGTTTGGGGCGTGTCGCAGGCGCCGATCGGCGCCATCGCCGATCGCTTCGGGCTGCTCGCCACGATGATGGCAGGTGCCGCGATCTACGTCCTCGGGCTGGGCGTCATGGCCGCTTCCGGCGGTCCTACGGGGCTGCTTGTCTCCGGCGTGTTGATCGGGGTAGCGCTGTCCTGCACGGCCTCCTCACTTGGGCTAACCGCTGCTGCCCGGGCGGTTCCGGAAGTGCGGCGGAGCAGGATGCTCGGCATCGTCGCCGCTGCGGGGTCGCTCGGCACATTCCTGATACCGCTTGCGACACAAGCGCTGCTCGTGCGTCAGGCCTGGCAGATTGGTGCGTTGTTCTTTCTAATCCTGGCCATCGCGATGCTCCCGGCCGGGTTCTGGGCCGGCGGTGCCGACCGGCTGCCGACCAGGTACCGGGCCCCGGACCACGATGCGTGCGGTGCTCGGCGAGGCGGCGCGCCATCGCCCGTTCCTGGTGATGTCGGGAGCCTATTTCGTCTGCGGCCTGATCCTCGTCTTCCTCGCTACGCACCTGCCTACCTACCTGGCGATCTGCGGGCAGGATCCGATGCTAAGCGCCGAGGCCCTTGCGGTGATCGGCGGCACAAACTGCATCGGCTCTCTGCTCGCCGGCTGGCTCGGCGGCAGGTACCCGAAGCACATCCTTCTGGGGCTCCTCTACATCCTGCGCGCCTTCGCCTTCACCCTCTATTTCATGATGCCGCCGACCCCGGCGAGCACGCTCGTCTTCGCCGCAGCGATGGGTATGCTGTGGCTTAGCGTGGCGCCGCTCGTCAGCGGGCTGGTCGCAGAGATGTTCGGCACGCGCTACATGGCGACGTTGCTCGGCATGGCCTTTGTGATGCACCAGGTCGGCTCCTCCCTCGGCGCCTGGGGCGGCGGCCTGATCTTCGATACGCTCGGTTCCTACGACCGCGCCTGGCAGACGGGTGTCTTGATCGGCTTCGCCGCTGGCATCATCCAAATCCTCGCGGGCGGGCCGCGTCGCCGGCGCGATGCGGTGGCCAGCCCGCGGCTGGCGACGACCTAGCGGCGGCCGGCATCATCAGCCCTGCGTGCGCTCGGCCCAAGATCTTGTGCCGAGCAGCAAACCGGGTCGTACAACTGGTGTACCCTGGCGTGGTTCTCCCTCGCCGGGACCTGCATGCGCCGTATGCGATGCAACAGCTCGAGTGCGCGGCGCTCGGCTTCGAAGCGCCCGATCAGTGCGCCTACGGCCCTACGTCGCCTGTCGCCACTGTAACCCCGACTACAGCGAACCCGCCAATCGTCGCCGCAAAACTGGTCGCGAGCACCCGTCCGCGGAAGACGAGACCTCTCTCGTACCCGATGTTGCGGCAGTATCGGCCTTGTTACAAATGATCGCTGCATTTTACAAACCACGCCGATGCTTCACAAACCCTTACAACATTTTACCGCGGCGCAGTTCTTGGTTCATACAGGGGTTACGCTGGCAAATTATCTTCTCGCTCATCGGAGCAGCCCGCCCCAGCGATGATGGGCGGCATCCACGGAGTGGAGGTTCAGATGAACGAGTTTAGTCGACTCTTGGAAAACGAAATTCCTCGGTTGCGACGTTACGCTCGCGCCTTGACCCGAAATACCGCCAAAGCCGACGACCTCGTGCAGAGCAGCTTGGTACGGGCGCTGGAAAAGCAGCATCTCTGGCAGCCAGGCTCAAACCTGCGCGCCTGGCTGTTCACGATTCT
>DATNKF010000307.1:0-4051 GCA_035603555.1 Allostellaceae bacterium | reverse complement strand
CCCAATATCATCAGCACCGCAAACGCCCAGGACAACAGGATGGTGACGATAATCGGGTCCCAGAGAAAGGGGTGGATGTAGCGCTGAGTGACCGCCTGCACGAGGTTCAGGCTGGAGCGGCTGAACTCGTACCACAGCTGGCCGAGGACGATTGGCGCCCAATGCTTGGTGTCGACCCAGACCAGCCCATCGCGCACCAGCACGGCGGCGCCTGCGAAAAAAACGATCCAGCCGATCAGGCGCCCGACGATCAACGACGCACCCCGCCCCCCCACTTGTGCGGCCAAAATAATCCGACCCATCGCGAGCGCAACGCGTTTCCCGACCGCTGTCGCGTGTCATCGAACCGCAACCTTGACGTATGGGGAGCACTCTGCGGATAATTGCGCTGTCCAAGGGGTGCCCCGGCAGGGGGCTGAGAGACCGCCGGCTCGACGATGTGCGAGGTGCGGCAACCCTTCGAACCTGATCCGGGTCGTGCCGGCGTAGGGACAGGAACACCTAGGCGTACGCCGTCCTCCCTCCGCGCGGAATCTCCCGGGTCTACGTTCAACTCGCGCAACGGAGATCGACTATGCCGGATTCCGCCCCACTGTCATCGGCGAAGCTCGCACCCCGGATCGAGGAGCTGCGCGTCACCACTGGGCCCTTCCCGTCCTCGCGCAAAGTTCAGGCAGCGGGCGGGCTGCACCCGGAAATCTCGGTCGCAATGCGCGAAATCGACCTGGAAGCCTCGTCGGGCGAGCCGCCGATCCGCGTCTACGACACTTCGGGCCTCTATTCGGACCCGACGGCAGAGATCGACATCAACAAGGGCCTGCCCGAGTTGCGCAAGCCGTGGATCGTGGCGCGCGGCGATGTCGAGTTCTACGACGGTCGCGAGGTCAAGCCCGAGGACAACGGTTTGCGGCGCGGCGAGGCGAGTGCGGTCTCGCTGTTCGATCGCGGCCGGCGCCAAGTGTTGCGCGCCAAGCCGGGTGCTGCGGTGACCCAGATCGCCTATGCGCGGCGCGGCGTGATCACCCCCGAGATGGAATATGTCGCGATCCGCGAGAATCTCGGGCGCGAGAAACTCCACCGGGAGGGGACCGTCGACGGCGAATCCTTCGGCGCTGCGATCCCCGACTATGTGACCCCCGAATTCGTCCGCGACGAGATCGCGCGCGGCCGCGCGATCATCCCGAACAACATCAACCACCCGGAAACCGAGCCGATGATCATCGGCCGGAATTTCCTGGTGAAGGTAAACGCCAATATCGGCAACTCGATCGTCAGCTCCTCGGTCGCCGAGGAGGTCGAAAAGATGGTGTGGGCGACGCGCTGGGGTGCGGACACGGTCATGGATCTGTCGACCGGCCGCAACATCCACACGATCCGCGAGTGGATCATCCGCAACTCGCCGGTGCCGATCGGCACGGTGCCGATTTACCAGGCGCTCGAAAAGGTCGGCGGTAAGGCCGAGGAATTGACCTGGGAACTCTTCCGCGACACGTTGATCGAGCAGGCCGAGCAGGGTGTGGACTACTTCACGATCCATGCCGGCGTGCGGCTCGCCTACATCCCGCTGACCGCCTCACGGGTCACCGGCATCGTCTCGCGCGGCGGCTCGATCATGGCGAAATGGTGCCTGGCGCATCACCAGGAGAGTTTCCTCTACACCCATTTCCGCGAGATCAACGAGATCATGCGGGCCTATGACGTCAGCTACTCGTTGGGCGACGGGCTGCGCCCGGGCTCGATCGCCGATGCGAACGATCGCGCCCAGTTTGCCGAGCTCGAAACCCTAGGCGAGTTGACCAAGCTCGCTTGGGAGGACGGCGTCCAGGTCATGATCGAAGGCCCCGGCCACGTGCCGATGCACAAGATCAAGGTCAATATGGAAAAGCAGCTCGAGGAATGTGGCGAGGCGCCGTTCTACACCTTGGGGCCGCTGACGACCGACATAGCACCCGGCTACGACCACATCACGAGCGGCATCGGTGCGGCGATGATCGGCTGGTTCGGCACCGCACTCCTCTGCTATGTGACCCCGAAGGAGCATTTGGGGCTCCCCGACCGCGACGACGTCAAGGTCGGTGTCATCACCTATAAGATCGCCGCCCACGCGGCTGATCTCGCCAAGGGTCACCCGGCGGCGCGCGAGCGCGACGACGCGTTGTCGCGGGCGCGCTTCGAGTTCCGCTGGCGCGACCAGTTCAACCTGTCGCTCGACCCCGAGACGGCCGAGAAGTTCCACGACCAGACCCTGCCGGCCGAGGGTGCCAAGCTCGCGCATTTCTGCTCGATGTGCGGCCCCAAATTCTGCTCGATGCAGATCACCCAGGAGATCCGCGACTACGCGCGGGCCGGAATGGAGGAAAAGTCGAAGGCCTTCCTCGAGCAGGGTGCGGAGATCTACACCGACGAGCACGGCCACGCGCGGGCGGCGGCAGACTAGGTCGTTGTCATTGCGAGCGCAGCGAAGCAACCTCGTCGAGATTGCTTCGTCGCCTATCGGCCCCTCGCAATGACAACGTTACCGGATGCCGCGCTCGACCCGCGGCGAGAGGGCCGCCGCTATCCGGAGCGCCCGATTGTCGGGGTGCTGGCGATCGTCATGCGGGGCGACCGCGTGCTCGTCGTGCGCCGCGCCAATCCGCCGATGCTGGGCCGCTGGGGCTTTCCGGGCGGCGTGCTGGAATTGGGCGAAACCGTCGCCCAAGGGGCCATGCGCGAGCTCGAAGAGGAGACCGGCGTCAAGGCGGAAGCGGCCGGTCCGCTGACCGTCATCGACACGATCGACCGCGACCGGGAAGGCCGGGTCCGCTACCACTACACCCTTGTCGCCGTCATCGGCCACTGGCAGTCCGGCGAAGGCAAAGCGGGCGACGACGCCGACGAGGTCGCTTGGTTGACCCGCGCCGAGATCGTCGAGCAGGGTTTGCCGACCGCTCCCGCTCTCCTACCGCTGCTCGATCTCGCAAGGAGCAGGGGCCAGTTTGAGCCTCCACCAAGCGTCGATGAACAGTAGCCGCTGACTATACAGCCTTTTAATCTAATGCGATCTGTGACGCGTCTTTGACGCAACTGCGGAAATACATGGTCCCGGCGCGACCGAGCTCCTGCGCTGATTTAGCCTGGAGCGCCCTCTATACGAGGCGACGATGCATATCAACGATCAAAATGCCGTCGCGGATTATCTGGTCCTCGGCATATGGGAGGCGATTACATTGCTCGGACAGGCTCGCGAGCGTTGTGACGCGCCCGATCTGTCGGAGCTGCTGAGGAAGGCCGAGACGATCTTGATCTCGGTCGTATCGGAGGTGCCCGCATTGACCCGGTCGGCGAGCCGAAGCATTCGTGATCACGGACGTGAGGTGCCCGGGGAAGGAGCTCTTCGGGTTGAAGCGGGGCAAGCACCCTTCGACCATGGGTCCCGCGATCGTAGACGGCGGAACGCCTAGCCCGTTCGGGCCGCACCTCGGGATGGTCGGTTTAGCGGTTTCCCACGATCTTGCAGGTCAAAGGGGCATAAGAGAACTCACGTGCGGCACCGTTGCGGACGGCGTTGTACACCTGGGTGCTTCCGCATGCCAATTTCCAGTTTTGGAATTGATATGATTTATTGATTCCCAATATCACGCTGGATGTCACGGCGGGGAATGTTATCTTTTTATTATCTAGGTCGATCTTTGGATCCCGGACCGACGCGATCGGATTGTCTTCCTCGTACAAGCTTCGAGGATCGCGGGGCCTGACGTCTAACGACGCGGCCTTGGTTTTTGCCTCGTTCAGGTTCCTTTGTGCGTCGGCCAACGTTTTCGTCAGTTTTTCAATCTCGTTCGTAGCCCCGTTTAATTTGCGCCGATACTCGGTGATCAGCGCCTCTCGTTCAGCGATCTTGTTTTCGAGAACGGCAAGATGCTCGCCTTCAACCCGCTGGAACGCGAGATACGAGACGCCAATCGTAATGATCATCAACAGCAGGAAAGCTTCCGGTGCTGCCTTGATGCCCGCAAAATTCGCCCGTACTCGGTTGAGCACCCGGGATCCTCATGGTTCTTGGATGTCC
>DATNKF010000306.1:0-4000 GCA_035603555.1 Allostellaceae bacterium | reverse complement strand
GCGATCCACATCGTCACCGAGGCGCATTTCCAGAATTTGCTGAAGGCGATGGGTCGCGAGGACCTGGCTGACGACCCGCGCTTCGCGACCAACGCCGGGCGCGTCGCCCATATGGACGAGACCGATGCGCTGGTCGAAGCGTGGACCCGCACCCTCCCCAAGATGGAAGTGTTCGCCCGCACCAAGACCTATCGCATCCCCTGTGCCCCGGTGCGCAACGCGCCGGAGGTCATGAACGACCCGCACATGCACGAGCGCGGCATGCTCGAGCGGATCGACCATCCCGAGCTCGGCGCGATCGTGGTTCCCTCGACGCCGCTACGACTGCACGGCACCGACAAGGTCGAGACCCGGCCGAGCCCGACGATCGGCCAGCACAATGCCGAGATCTACGGCGGCTGGCTCGGCCTTTCGACGAGCGAGATTCAGCAGCTGAAGGATTCGGGAGTTATCTGATCCCGGGGGTCGAATGTGCGCGCTGACGTGATGGTTCTTGGGGCCGGAATGGCCGGTGTCGGCGTCGCGTTGCATCTGCAGCAGCGCGGCCGCGATGTCGTCCTGATCGATCGCCGGGGTGCCGGAGAGGAGACGAGCTACGGCAATGCCGGCTTGATCCAGCGCGAGGCCGTGATCCCCTACACATTTCCGCGCGAATTCGGCGCCATCTTGAGCTATGCAATGAACAATCGGCGCGACGCCGTCTATCATTTGTCGGCATTGCCGCACCTGGCACCGTGGCTATTTCGCTATTGGCAGAACGCAGCACCCGAGCGCATCGAGCGCACGGCGCGGGCACTGGCCCCGCTGATGGCGCAATGCGTCGCGGAGCATGACGCCCTGATCGCCGAGGCCGGCGACGCGGCACGCATCCTGGTGCAGCACAAGGGCTGGATCAGATGTCTGCGGACCGAGGAGAGCCTGCACCGGGCGATCGCCGACGCGCGCAGTCTCGACAAATACGGGGTCGATTACGCGATCCTCACCGGAGCGGAATTGCGCGAGCTCGAGCCGCATCTCTCGGAGAAGATCACCGGCGCGATCCACTTCCGCGGCTCGCCCTCCTCGTCTGATCCCGGCCTGTTGACCAAAACCTACGCCGATCTGTTCCTGCGCAAGGGCGGGCATTTCCGGAAGGGAGATGCTCGCGCGCTCACCGCGGAAGCATCGGACTGGAGCCTGCATTCCGAGAGCGGGCCGGTCACGGCGCGCGAGGCGGTGGTGGCGCTCGGACCCTGGTCGGACGACGTCTTTCGTCCGCTGGGCTACGACATTCCGCTGGCGGTCAAGCGCGGCTACCACATGCATTACGGGGTCAGGGGCAACGCAACACTCGGCCATCCCGTGCAGGATCGCGATGGCGGATACTCGCTTGCGCCGATGCGCGACGGAATTCGCCTGACGACAGGCGTCGAATTCGCCGATCGCGACGCGCCGCCGAGCCCCGTACAACTCGCTCGCGATGAGCCGCTCGCCCGCGAATTGTTTCCGCTCGGGGAGCGGCTGGAGCCGGCGCCGTGGCTGGGCCGGCGTCCCTGCCTTCCCGATATGGTCCCTGTGATCGGGCGCGGAGCCCGCCACCGCGGCCTGTGGTTCGCCTTCGGCCACGCCCACCACGGCTTCACCCTTGGCCCCGTAACCGGAAGGCTGCTCGCCGAAATGATGACCGGCGAGACCCCCTTTGCCGATCCGTCACCTTACGCGGCCGAGAGATTCCGCAACTGAGCCGTGCTTGCCACGACGGGCGCTGGCGCATAGCCTCTCGATGCCCGCAATCGCGAGCAGGGGACCTGAGCCATGGATTTTGCCGACAGCCTGGAACATGCGGCGTTCCGCAGCGAGGTCCGCGGCTGGCTCGAGACCAATCTGCCTCCGGAGATCTGCGTCGACGACGCGGCCGACCAGCGCGTCGCCCCCGACCGCCCGACGTTGGAAAAGCGCATCCAATGGCAAAAGACGATGCATGCCGCGGGCTGGGTCGGGATCTCGTGGCCCAAGGAATATGGCGGTCGCGGTGCGAGCTTCATGCAGCAGGTCATCTTCGATGAGGAGTATGTCCGCGCCCGCGCCCCGGTTCTGCCAGGGGCGAGCGGCCTCAACCTATTGGGTCCGAGCCTCATTCACTGGGGCAGCGACGAGCAAAAGCGCCGCCATCTGCGGCGCATCCTCAACGCCGACGAGCTGTGGTGCCAGGGCTTTTCCGAGCCCGACGCCGGCGGCGATCTGGCGAGCCTGCGCACCCGCGCCGTCGACCACGGCGACCGTTTCGTCGTCAACGGGCAGAAGGTGTGGACGTCGGGCGCGCATTTCGCCGATTGGTGTTTTCTGCTGGTGCGCACCGACCCCGAGGCCCCCAAGCACCACGGCATCAGCTATCTCTTGGTGGACATGAAGACGCCGGGGATCACGGTGCGCCCGCTCGTGCTGCTAAACGGTCACCGTCATTTCAACGAGGTGTTCTTTGTCGATGTGCCGGTGCCCAAGGCCAATCTCGTCGGCCCGCTGAACGAGGGCTGGAAGGTCGCGATCACGACCCTGATGTTCGAGCGCAGCGGGGCCGGCGGGCGCGATCACGCCGCACAGATCGCACGGCTCATCGAGCTCGCCAAGCAATTGCCGACACGCCAGGAGCCGGCGTGGAACGAGACCCACATCCGCCAGCAACTCGCCCAGCTCGCGATCGAGGCCAAGGCGTTGCAGGTCACCCGGTTGCGCGGCCTGACCCGGCGGCTGCGCGGCGAGCCGCCGGGGCCCGAAGGCTCGATCCTCAAGCTCTTCGGCTCGGAGCTGGCCGTGCGCATCTCTGACTTCGCCTCAACGCTCCTCGGCCCCTACGCGATGGTCGACGGCGCGACCGAGGCGGTCCCCGACGCCTCGCGCTGGTTCCACCGGGTGCTCGGCGCGCGGCAGTACACGATCGCCGGCGGCACCAGCGAGATCCAGCGCAACATCATCGGCGAGCGCGTGCTGGGTCTGCCAAAGGGCTGAGAGGATGTCGGACGCAAAGCAATATCGGCTGGGCTTGAACCAGCCGGCAGGCAGCCCGCCCGCCCGGCGCGCCGCCGAGATGGCCGAGGCGATCAACCAGGAGAGCGGCGGCGCATTTCGCCTCGAGGTGTTTCCCGAGAGCCGGCTCGGTCCCGACCCCAAGATGTTCGCCGATCTGCGCGCCGGCGCCCTCGAATTCTTCATGGCGGGCGCGACCCTCGGCGAGGTGGCGCCGAGCAGCGCATTGCCGTTGCTGCCCTTCGCCTTCAAAGACTCTAAGGCGGTGTTCGCGGCACTCGACGGCGCCCTCGGCGATCGGATCCGCAATGAGCTAGCAGCGAACGGCCTCCACGCCTTTCGCCATTGCTGGCAGAACGGGTTCCACCATCTGACGACCAGCGTGCGGCCGATCCGCACCGCCGATGATCTCGCCGGGCTCAAGTTCCGCAGTCCCGGCGGCGCCATCGCCGCCGATTTCTTCAGGAGCCTCGGCGCCGAAGCCGGCATGGTGCCGTTCAGCGGCATGTACGAGGCGCTGAAGGCGCGAACCTTCGACGGCCAGAGCGACCCCCTTGGCGTCGTGCTGTCACTGAAGCTCTACGAGGTGCAGACTTATTTGAGCCTGACCGCCCATTGGTGGTCGGGCTTCACCCTGCTCGCCAATGCGACGGCGTGGGCCGCCTTGCCTCGCGCCGTCCAGGAAATTGTCGAGCGCAACGCCGAGAAATTCGCCCTATTGCAGCGCGAAGATGTCGAGAAGGTCAATGCCTCAGGCGCCGAAGAGCTCGCGCGGCGAGGCATGCAGGTCAACACTGCCGATACCGCGAGCTTCCGGGCGAGGCTCGGCGATTTCTATGCGAGCTGGCGGGAGAAGGCCGGCCCGGAGATGTGGCGCCTTCTGGAATCTTATGCCGGCGAAATCGGCCGATAGCGCGTTTCGCCTCGACGGCAAGACCGCACTCGTCACCGGCGCCGGACGCGGGATCGGCCGCGCCACGGCACTGGCGCTCGCCGC
>DATNKF010000305.1:0-8034 GCA_035603555.1 Allostellaceae bacterium | reverse complement strand
GTAATCGATGCCCTCGGCGGTCGACACCGCTTGCGAGATCGGCGTCGTGATGAAGCCCTGCATCAAATCGGGCGAGGCCCCGGGGTAGATCGTCGTGACCGTAATCGTCGTGTTCGACAGCTTGGGATACTGGCGGATCTGCAGCCCGGTCATCGCCTTCAGACCGATCAGCAGGATCAGCAGACTCACCACCAGCGCCAGCACCGGCCGGCGGATGAAGATGTCAGTAAAGGACATGTCTTAGTTCCGCGTCAGCGCCGGCGGCGGTTGCGGTGCGGGCGAGTTGCTGACCGCGACCTGCGCCCCGTTCTGGACTTTGACCTGACCCGCGGCGATGACGCGCTCGCCGGGTTTGAGCCCGTCGAGGATCGCTACATTATTGCCCCACCGCGCCCCGGTTTTTATCGGCGTGCGCACCGCCTTGAAAATCGGATCACCCTTGGCGTCCTTGCCGTCCTCGCGGATCACGTAAACGCTGTCGCCGTAGAGCGTGTAATCAACGGCGGTCTCGGGCAGCACTGTCATATCGGGTTGCGGCGGCAGCACCACGGCGGCATTGACGAACATGCCGGGCAGCAGAGCGTTGTCGGGATTCGGCATCGTCGCCTGGATCGCCATCGTCCGGGTATCGGCGCTGATCTGCGGCTCGATCGTCGTTATCTCCGCGCTGAAGGTGCGGCCGGGGAACGCGTCGGCGGTGACGTTCACCCGCTGACCGGTCGAGATCTGCGCGCGGATCTGCGACGGGAGGGTGAAATTTGCGTATAGCGCCGACAGATCGGTCAGCGTGGCGATCCGGGCGCCCGGCGTGAGGTATTGCCCGACTTCGATCTGTCGCGTGCCCAGCTGGCCGGAAAACGGGGCGCGGATCAGCTTTTGGTTGATCAGGGCCTCGGTCTTGATGATCTGTGCCCTGGCCTGGTCGAGCTGGCTCTGCTTCTGGTCGACGGTCTCCCGTGCCGTGAAATCGCGCTTCGCGAGTTCGCTGGAGCGCTGAAGGGTGGTTTCGGCCCAGCGAGCCTGTGCCTGGTAATTGGCGAGGTCCCCGCGATCCGGCGCGTCATTGAGCTGGACGAGCGGGTCGCCCGCCTTCACTACCGCTCCCGGCTCGAAGAAGATTTTGGTAACGCGTCCCCCCACCTCGGGGTTGATGGTGACCTGGTGCACTGCGGCGACCGAACCGATCCCGGCGGCAAACCGCGGTACGGATTCGGTTTTTGCCTCGACCGCGCTGATTTGCGCCGGCGGCGGCTTGTTATTGGCGAAATAGGTCGCGATCGCCTGCTCGCGGAACCGGTTGAAGCCGTAAAGTCCGCCGAGCACGACTGCAAGCAGCACAGCTATTATGGCAAACCAGCGGACCGTGTTCGGCCGCCTCTCAGTCGCGCCGCCGATCTCCCCACGCTCGTGCAAGGGCTGATTAGGGCTCAGCGCTTCGGCGGTCGTACCGGCTGTCCATTCCCCGTCCATGAGGCGTCTCCTCTTCCGTTAGGCCGAAGGGAGCTCGAGAGGGCTCCGGGCGCAGGTGGTGAGCGCTGATGCGATCACCGCGTCTTTCATCCCCATTCCGCGGAGGATGAACCAGCTTGCCTCTTCGACTAACGCTGTGAGCGCTCCGTGATAGAGGATCGAGGCTCGGCCAGGAAGAAAGCCGAACGCCACCATCGCGGCAACATGATGGCCGAACCAAAAGCGGTTGGTCGAGGCGATAGTGCTAAGGGTCAAATCACCTGCTGCCGCGGCTGCCTCGAGCGACGCCGCAAAAAGCGGGTGGACCTGCTCGAAGATCCGCTCGAACGCCTCGCGCGCGTAATCCCCGTCCTCGAGCAGGCTGTGGAGGACGAGACGAAGGCGTGTGTCGAGTTCGCTCCGGTCGGCACCGCCCCCGAGTAGGAAGTACCGCACCATGAAGTGGGTCATCCGGACAAGCGTAGCGGTCGAGGGCTCGAGAGCGGCGAGACGTTCGAGAGCCGGATCGCCTTCACAGCCCAGTCGCAAAATCTCGCTGTAAAGCTGCTTTTTGGTTGGGAAGTGGCGAAACAGCAGCGCCTCCGAGATCCCCGCCGCTTCCGCCAGTTCCTTCGTTGTCGTCCCGGCAAATCCTCTGCGGGCAAAAAGCGGAACCGCCGCTGCCACGATCGCTTTGCGGCGCTCGTCGCTATCCAATCGAGTCATCGCCATGTGGTAAGCAAGTAAGCACTTACTAACAGATGTGTCAAGCGGGCAGGCCCGCCAACAAGTCCAATCGACTGGTTTCGTCGGGGCCACTCTCGTCGTAAATATGCGTCTGCAGGGAGCAGCAGGTCGGCGGTCTGCTTGGCTTAACGATGCGGATGATCCCGTCCCGGCTCGTTCCGGCGTCGCTGCGGCATTTAGAGGTCTCCATGCCAGCTTACCAGTACATCTATGTGATGAAGGGCTTGAGCAAGACCTATCCCGGCGGTCGTGAAGTGCTGAAGGATATCTGGCTGTCCTTCCTACCCGGCGCCAAGATCGGCGTGCTGGGCGCAAACGGCGCCGGCAAGTCGACCTTGCTGCGAATCATGGCGGGTGACGAGCGGGATTTTGCCGGCGAGGCGTGGGTGGCGGAGGGGGCGCGGGTCGGCTATCTGCCGCAGGAGCCTGCGCTCGATCCGAGAAAGGACGTCTTCGGCAATATCATCGAGGGGCTCGCTGAGACCAAGGCGTTGCTCGACCACTTCGAGGCAGTCAGCGCGCGCTTTGCTGAAGACCTCTCGGAAACGGAGATGGATGCGCTGATCGCCGAGCAGGGCGAGCTCCAGGAGAAGATCGACCAGGCCAATGCCTGGGAACTCGACCGCACCATCGAGATCGCGATGGATGCGTTGCGCTGCCCGCCGGGTGATGCGGAAGTCAGCACTCTGTCGGGCGGCGAACGGCGCCGCGTGGCCCTCTGCCGGCTGCTGCTGCAACGCCCGGACCTTCTATTGCTCGACGAGCCGACCAATCACCTCGACGCCCAGTCGGTCGCTTGGTTGCAGCGCTTTCTCGAGGATTACCCCGGAACGGTCGTGACCGTCACCCACGACCGCTATTTCCTTGACGAGGTCGCCGGCTGGATCCTCGAGCTCGATCGCGGCCGGGGCATCCCCTACGAGGGCAATTATTCGGGCTGGCTGGACCAGAAGCAGCAGCGGCTCGAGCAGGAAGGCCGGCAGGAGGCGGCGCGTCGGCGAACCCTCGAACGCGAGCTCGAATGGGTACGGTTGAGCCCGCGTGCGCGGCAGGCGAAAAGTAAGGCCCGGGTTTCCGCTTACGAGACATTGGTCGCCCAGAGCCGGGAAAAAGCCCCTGAGACGGCCCAGATCGTGCTGCCTCCGGGGCCGCGGCTTGGCGATCTGGTGATTGAGGCCGAGCACGTCGCCAAGGGCTTTGGCGATCGGCTGTTGATCGAGGCGCTCGATTTCCGCTTGCCTGCGGGCGGCATCGTCGGGGTGATCGGCCCGAACGGGGCCGGCAAGACGACGCTCTTCCGCATGCTTACCGGCCAGGATACACCCGATGACGGCCGGTTACGGATCGGGGATACCGTCAAGCTCGGCTATGTCGATCAGTCCCGCGACGCCCTCGTCGGGTCGAGCACGGTATGGCAGGAGATCTCGGAGGATCAGGACGAAATCGACCTCGGCCGCCGCAAGATGGCGAGCCGCGCCTACTGCGCGTTGTTCAATTTCCGCGGCGCCGACCAGCAAAAAAAGGTGGGGCAGCTGTCAGGGGGTGAGCGCAATCGCGTCCACCTGGCCAAGATGCTGAAGACCGGCGCCAACGTGCTGCTGCTCGACGAGCCGACGAACGATCTCGACATCGACACATTGCGGGCCCTCGAAGACGCGCTGCTCGATTTTCCCGGCTGCGCGGTCGTAATCACACATGACCGCTGGTTTCTCGACCGCGTCTCCACCCACATCCTCGCCTTCGAAGGAGACAGCCAGGTTGTTTGGTTCGAAGGCAACTACGCCGATTACGAGGCCGACCGCCGCCGACGGCTCGGCGCCGAGGCCGATCAGCCGCACCGCATCCGCTACAAGCCTCTGGTGCGCAGCTGAGTTCAGCGCGGCACGGAGTTTGCGGTCTTTTCGCGCAACTGGGTAATTAGACCCTGCACCTGTCCGCCACTGCGCTGGATGACCGCGGCGAACTCGGAGCGCTGGGTCACGGCCATGCTGATGCCGTCGACGGCGACATCATTGATCTTGTATGTGCCGTTGCGATCCGTCAGATGCCACTCCACCTTAACCGGCGGGCCGCCCGTCGGACGAACGATTTCGCTTGCGACAATCGCCCCCTCGGGTCCTGGCCGGCTGCCCGTCACCTTTAGCGCCTCGCCGCTATAAGCCGATAGCTGAGCACTATAGACGAGCGCGATGTAATCCTCGAACAGCTTGACGAACTCCTGCTGCTGCTCGGGAGTGGCGGTCTTCCAATACCGCCCGAGGACGAAACGCGCGATCCCCGGCACGTCGAAATCTTCTCGGAACAGCTCCTGAAACCGGGCCGCTCTCTGCGCAGGGGTTGCATTCTTGCCCAGTATTTCGAGAGCGCGGTTGCCGAGTTGGTTGATCACAGCGGCTGGATCCGCGGCGGCAAGAGCGGAGGGGGCGAGCGCCACTGCGATCACGATTAAAGCGGCGGTCAGAACGGAACGTCGCGTCATTATCGAGACACCTCAGGAGCTGTTGCTGCCTCAGAGACAGAAACCGTCTGCGCTGCCCGACCCATGGTCGGAGCCGACGGTGACGGGCTGCCTCTTTGAGCGAACGAGGATGGCGGCGGGAGGTTCTGCTCCTTCTCGTGCCGGATCAACGCCGCCCGCCGCTGCCGATAAAGCGACCGGATCGTGGCGTAGTAGTCAAGTGAGGTCCGTTCGATGTCCGCCAAGGTCTCGATATAGCGCGACCGCTGATCGATGCCGGCGAGCCCTCCGCGCACGAACGGGATCCAGCGGAGATTATAGGGATTACCGGTCACCAGAACGGTCCATGGATCGCCGAATCCTTCGCCAACCTGGCCAACCAGGTCGCGCGGATTGGACGGACCGAGGACTGGAATGACAAGGTAGGGTCCCTCGGGAATGCCCCAGACGCCGAAGGTTATGCCAAGATCTTCCTCGTGATAAGGAAGCTGCCCCCACCGTCCGACAACATCCACAAATCCGGCGAGGCCGACCGTCGAATTGAGGGCAAAACGCGCAAACGTCTGTCCAGCGCGTTCAAAATCACCTTGGAACGCGTCGTTCACGAAAATCAGCGGCTCGCGCAGATTGCGGAGAAAGTCGCGCAGCGAATCGCGCACAGGGTCGGGAAGGACCGTTCGGTACGTCTTAGCGATCGGCACCAACACGTTCCGATCGACGACTTGATTAAAATCGAAAATTTTCCGGTTTGTGTCCTCCAAAGGATCGTTGAAATCCTCTTGCTCTGCAGCGCTTTCCACCTGCGAGGTGTTCGGCTGTGCGGCACATCCGGAAAGAATCAGGGTCGCGGCGAGAGAGAGGTTCGAGAAGACGAGGCGTGGCTGGCGAAGGTTCATCGATCATCTCGCATCAGGCTGTCGTCTCCGCTCACGGATAATTGCGGCAAATTAGCCGTATCGGCAAGTGGCGCTTCAGAGGGCTGAAGGTCGCGGGGTTCAGCTGTGGACCGCCATCATAATCCTCTTGCCGATATAAAGATATGTGTATATGTTGCTACCTCCTAATGTGAGGCGTCTGGTTGCATGGAGCATCTTTTAACCGCGTTGCGTGCGGTTGCCGAACCGACCCGGTTGCGGCTGGTCGTTCTATGTGCCCGCGGCGAGCTTACCGTGAGCGAGCTGACCCAAATACTAGGGCAGAGCCAGCCGCGGGTATCGCGACATCTTAAGCTTTTGTGCGAGGCTGGCCTGCTCGACCGCTTCCGCGAAGGGAGCTGGGTCTTTTACCGCCTTAGCCGGTCGAGCCCGGCGGGCGCGCTGGCTCGCCAGCTCGTGGCGAGCTGTGGTGAGACAGACGCGACAATTGCTCTGGATCTCCAGCGATTGGGTGCAATCAAACGGCAGCGCTCCGACCTCGCCAGCACCTATTTTCGCGATAACGCCCCACAATGGCACCGCATCCGCTCGCTCTATATTGACGAGCGCGAAGTCGAAGCAGCCCTCGTCGAGATCGTCGATGCGGCCGGCCCTCGTGATCTGCTCGACATCGGGACCGGCACCGGCCGCATGCTCGAAATTCTGGCGCCGCGGGTCGAACTCGCACTCGGCATCGACCAGTCGCGGGAGATGCTCGCCGTCGCGCGGGTCAATCTCGAACGGGCTGGGCTGGAAAACGGCTCGGTTCGGCTCGGCGACATGTATCGGCTGGCGCTGCCCGATGCGTCGTTCGACGCGGTAGTGATCCATCAGGTGCTGCATTATGCCGACCGGCCGGCGGAGGTCATCGCCGAAGCGGCTCGGGTGTTACGGCCGAACGGGTTCCTGGTGCTGGTCGATTTTGCGCCGCACTCACTCGAATTTCTTCGCGACGAGCACGCCCACCGTCGTCTCGGCTTTGCCGATGTCGAGGTGGTCGAGTGGTGCGAGGCCGCCGGCCTCGATCCGGCGCCGCCGCGCCCGCTGGCCGGCGATCCGTTGACCGTCGTCATCTGGACTGCACAGCGCTCGGCCTCGGCACCGCCGCTGTTAGTAAAAAATTTGCGCGAGACGGTGCCCGATGCGGTGCTCGAGAGGGAGCTCCACTGATGCCCCAGAACCTCGGCCAGAGGACTTCCGATGGCCGATCGCGCGGCTTGCTCGCCGCCGACCCGGGCAGCGATTTCGACGCCGGCCCGCCACGCGTCTCCTTCGAATTCTTTCCGCCGAAGACAGCTGAAATGGAGCAGCGGCTGTGGGAGGTGGTGAGGCGCCTCGAACCGTTGGCCCCGCGTTTTGTGTCGGTGACCTATGGGGCGGGCGGCTCGACCCGTGAGCGCACGCACTCGACGGTCCGGCGCATCCGCCACGAGACCGCGCTCGAACCGGCGGCCCATCTCACCTGCGTTGCCGCCACCCGAGCCGAGATCGATGCGGTGGCGCACAGTTACTGGCAGGCCGGGATTCGCCACGTCGTTGCGTTGCGCGGTGATCCGCCCGGCGGCGTCGAGCATTACACGCCAGATCCCGGCGGCTACGCTTATGCCACCGATCTCGTCAGGGGATTGAAACGCATCGCCGATTTCGAGATCAGCGTCGCCGCCTATCCCGAGACCCACCCGGAAGCGCAGAGCGCCGAGCACGACCTCGACAACCTGAAGGGCAAGCTCGACGCTGGCGCCAGCCGCGCGATCACCCAGTTCTTCTTCGATGTCGATCTGTTCCTTCGCTTCCGCGATCGCGCGCACGCCGCCGGCATCCGGGTATCGATCGTGCCAGGCATCCTCCCGGTCACCAATTTCGCCCAGCTGAAGAAAATGGCTGCCACCTGTGGCGCCTCGATCCCGGATTGGATGGCCGGCCATTTCGACGGCCTCGACGACGATCCCGACACGAGGCGGCTGGTCGCCGCCTCGATCGCCGCCGAACAGTGCCGCCGCCTGCACGCCAATGGCGTGCATGAGTTCCACTTCTACACCTTGAATCGGGCCGACCTCACCGTTGCGATCTGCCACATGCTCGGCGTGCGCGCCAAGAAACCCGCCGCCGCGGTGGCCTGATCGACCGCAGTCCGATGACGCATTTTCTCGACTATCTCGCCGACCGCGTCGTGCTCTGCGACGGCGCGATGGGGACCCAGGTGCTGGGGCGCAATCTCGATGTCGAGCGCGACTTTCTCGGCCTCGAGAACTGTCCCGAAATCGTCTGCGAGAGCCGACCGGATCTGGTCCGCGAGATCCACCGAGGATATCTCGAGGCTGGCTGCGATGCGGTCGAGACCAACACCTTTGGCGGCTCGCCGATCCCCCTCGGCGAATTCGGTCTCGCCGACCGGGCGTTCGCGCTCAACCGCCGTGCAGCCGAGCTCGCGCGCGAAACGGTCGCCGAATTCGTCCATGACGGCCG
>DATNKF010000304.1:0-3373 GCA_035603555.1 Allostellaceae bacterium | reverse complement strand
TGGGAATGCCGATGATGTCGCCGGGCCAGGCCTCCTCGGCGAGGTTGCGCTCGCGGGCGAGAAAGAACACCGGGGCCTGCACCGACATCACGCGCCCGGAGCGGATGTTCTTCAATTTCATGCCGCGCTGGAAGCGGCCCGACGCGATCCGCACAAAGGCGATGCGGTCGCGGTGCTGCGGGTCGATATTGGCCTGCACCTTGAAGACGAACCCGGCGACCTTGGGCTCCTCGGGCGCGATCGGCCGGGGGTCGGCCGGCTGCGCGCGCGGCGCCGGGGCCAGCTCGGCGACGCCGCCCAATAATTCGCGCACCCCGAAATTGTTGAGCGCACTGCCGAAATAGACCGGCGTCAGATGGCCCTCGCGATAGGCCTTCGGGTCGAATGACACAGCCCGCGCGCCATCTCGACCTCCTCGCGCAACTTGGCGTGGGCGGCTTTCGGCAAGAGCCGCGGCAATTTCGGGTCGTCGAGACCGCTGCAGCGGACCGGCTCGGTGACCCGGTCGTGGACGCCGCGCTCGAACAACAGGAGCGCATCGGCGAAGAGGTCATAGGTTCCGAGAAAGTCGCGCCCCATGCCGATCGGCCAGGAGGCCGGGGTCACGTCGAGCGCGAGGCCCTGCTCGATCTCGTCCAACAGGTCGAACGGGTCGCGGCCCTCGCGGTCGAGCTTGTTTGCAAGAGTGATGATCGGCACGTCGCGCAGCCGGCAGACCTCGAAGAGCTTGCGGGTCTGTTGCTCGATACCCCCGTGGCGCCATTGGGGGCGGCGTCGAGCGCCATCACCGCGCTGTCGACCGCGGTCAGCGTGCGGTAGGTGTCCTCGCTGAAATCCTGGTGGCCCGGCGTGTCGAGCAGGTTGAAGGCGAGCCCCTGATGCTTGAAGCTGTGGGCGAAAGGATTTCACCCGCGTCATTCCCATGCAGAGCCGGATGGATCACCGCCAGTTCCAAAGTGGCCCGCTACTGGCGCTGGGCTCGGCCTTCCTCTTTGGCGCGAGCACCCCGATTGCCAAGCTGCTTCTTGGCATCACCGATCCGCTGCTGCTGGCCGGGCTGCTCTATTTCTGCTCGGGTATCGGCCTGGCGTGCGTGACGGCGGCGGGCCGTTCCCTTGGCGTCGTGCGACCCGAAGCGCCGCTACGCGCCCGCGACCTGCCATGGCTTGCGGCGATCGTGCTGTTCGGCGGCCTGCTCGGCCCGGCGCTGCTGATGTCGGGCCTGAGGCTTACGCCCGCCTCGAGTGGCGCCCTCCTGCTCAACACCGAGGGCCTCGCCACTATAGCGATCGCCTGGCTCGTTTTCCGCGAGAACGTCGATCGCCGCATCTTCCTCGGTGCGATGGCGATCCTCGCCGGCGCGGTGCTGCTCTCCTGGCCAGAAGGCGGCAGCGCCAGCGCCCAGCTCGACTGGGGCAGCGTGCTGATCGTCCTCGCCTGCATCTCTTGGGGCATCGACAACAATCTCACCCGGAAGCTCAGCGCGGCCGACCCTTTGCAGATCGCGATGATCAAGGGAGTCGTGGCCGGCGCGGTCAATCTCGCATTGGCGCTCGCTCATGGCGCGGCATTGCCCGGCTTGACAACCGTTGCTGCCGCGGCCGCCGTCGGCTTTGTCGGCTACGGCGTCAGTCTGGTGCTCTTCGTGCTGGGTCTTCGCCATTTGGGAGCCGCGCGCACCGGCGCCTACTTCTCGACCGCCCCCTTCATCGGTGCTGCTCTGGCGCTACCGCTATTCGGCGAGGCGCCGACACTGGCCCTCATCGGTGCCGCGGTGCTGATGGGGATCGGGGTCTACCTGCATCTCGCGGAGACGCATGAGCACGACCACGTGCATCAGCCGTTCGAGCACGAGCACCGGCATGTGCACGACGCCCACCACCAGCACCGGCATACCAGGGATGATCCGGCCGGAGAGCCTCACAGCCACCCGCACCAGCACTCTCGGATCGTGCACAAGCACCCGCATTATCCCGACCTGCACCACCGCCACGGGCACGAGCACGCCTGAGCCGCGGGTTACCCTGAGCCCGCGCGGACCCGACTCCGAGCGACTTCGCTCGTTCTCGGCCGCAGAGCTGACGATAGCCCGCGCCATTCTTAACGGTTCGCCAAACATCGAGGATGGTCGTCGGGCATCAGAAGCTCGCGTCACCGGCGTCTGGGGTATATCCCCTATGCAATCTTAGTTGGGCGTTGACACTTGCCGCTTCGCACACGACGATCATCGGGAGCAAACGGGACGTAACGTGCTCAAGGAGAAACTCACCATGCCCATGCCGCAACGTGTCCAGTATTCCGACACAATCGAACCGTTGGTGCAGTTCATCGAGGACACGCCTCCGGCGGAGATTCTCGACCGCACTCTGGACAAGCTGCGCGCGGGGGTTTCGCCGCAGACCATGCTGACGGCCTCGGCGCTCGCGGTGACCCGCTCGACCGAGATGCCGCCGGGTCATCACGGCGGCCCGCTGCACCCCTTGGCTGGCCTCTATGCCGTATCGAAGCTGGTCGAGCGCCTCGAGGGCGAGCAGCGCTTTGTCCCGGTATTGCAGCACGTGGCGCTCACCAACAAGCACATCAACCATCCGGCGATGGGACCCTACCAGCTGTTGGAGTTTGCCGAGGAGGATGCCGGCGGGTTCGAGGTGGCCAAAACGGCCTTCCTGATGGCGGTGCAGCGCGGCGAGTGGAACAAAGCCGACCACCTCTTTCAGTGGATGTGGAAAAATGCGCCGGAGATCGAGGTCTTCGATCTCCTGATGAGCGTGGCGATTCCGAAGAATTTCCACGACGACCACTACTTCATGTTTCCCGGCACCGTGTGGCGCGCCTTCGACAAGGGCGTTCTCGACAAGGCGCTTTTGCCGGTCTTGATGCGGCCGGTGGTGCGCTTTGTCACCCGTAGTCCGGTTGCCCCGAACAATCCGATGCCCTCGCCGCTGCCACAAATCGAAGCGCTGATCGAGGAGCACCAACTGTTGGGCCGCATCCTCCGCCAGCGCAGCGGCGAGGATGAAACGGCTGCTATAGGCGAGCTGGGAGAGGCCATCGGCGCCGTTGACGTCTTTGCTGATATTCCGGTGATGATCGCCAAAGCCTTGGCGGAAGGACTGTCGCTGGAAGGCGCGGGCGAAGCCCTGTCGATCGGGGCCGCCAGTCTCTTCCTGCGCTCCCTCGGCGGGAACCCGATGGACGACAATCAGCTTGCGATTACCGGGTCGGGTTGGGATCCGGAGCTGCTGCGGCTCGAACTCGGCGAGTTGAAGCTCGGCGGCTTTGATTTATCGCTGACCGGGTTCGGCGACCTCGAGCTGTAGGGCGTGATGGCCGAGCGGAGTGCTGAAGCTGACCGTGCCGGGCGTGCCGGACA
>DATNKF010000303.1:0-2498 GCA_035603555.1 Allostellaceae bacterium | reverse complement strand
CGCGCGAAATCCCGGATGTCCACCCTTTCAAGCCGCCACAACCCCGCGCGCAATGCCTTGCCGGCGAGTGAATAGGCGAGCGGGCCCGGCAGCATCTCGGGAAAGATCGTCAGCACCGTCGCCCGCCAGGTCATTCCTTACTCTCGTCGAGCAATCCCGGCGGCGGGTCCAGCACCAGCCGTCCGGCGTCAAGCTCGATGCTGGGCACGACCGCCCGAGTGAACGGCACCATGACCGAGGATGCATCGGGGCGAGCCAACTCAAGCGTATCGCCGGCACCGAAATCGTAGATCGCACGCACCCGCCCCACCGGCGTCCCGTCGCCCAGCACCGCCTCCAGACCGATCAGATCGGCATGATAATACTCCTCGGCCTCGGTCTGCGGCAGGGCAGCCCGAGGGAGATGGAGCCGCAGCCCGCGCAGCGCCTCCGCCTGGTCGCGGTCGTCGATGCCCGAAAGGCGCGCGAGGACCACACCCTTCGCCGTGCCGATCAGGTGAAGCTCGAAAGAGTGCCGCCCGCTCTCGTCCGCGAGCGGTCCGTAGCGGGCGATATCCTCGGGCTCTTCGGTGAAGCTCTTGATCCGTACCGCTCCCTGCACGCCATGCGGCCCGGTCACGACGCCCAGGCACACCCGCTGCGGTTGCCCCTCACCCCCTCCTTCTCCGCGCCTGCGGGGAGCCCTCTCAGCGGCCGCGTGCGTGCGCTTGTCGGGCGGCGCATCCGCGATGCGCCGGGGGACCCGCGGGCCGGGAGGGTGATGGGCTCTTGATGCGGCTTCGCGTTTTCGGGTGGTCACAAGAGGCTAACCCCAAGACGCGTGGTCCAACCGGCCGTCTCAGCTCCGGCCCGCCGCTTCTTCGGCAGCCTTCGCCCGTTCCTGGGCGCGCGCCTTCGGACGCGACTTGATCGGGTCGTCAGGAATCGCGGGCTTTGCGATCAGGCCGGCATCGCCAAGGAAGCGCGCGACGCGGTCGGTCGGCAATGCGCCAACCCCGAGCCAATGCTGTATGCGTTCGGTCTTGAGGGTCACCCGATCGGCGTGCGAGCGGTCGAGCATCGGGTTGTAGGTCCCGAGCCTTTCGATAAAGCGGCCGTCGCGCGGGCTGTGCGAGTCGGCGACGACGATGCTGTAATAAGGGCGCTTTTTGGCACCGCCGCGCGCCAGGCGGATCTTCAACGACATAGTGCTTTCCTTTGCTACCGAAACCCACCGGGCAGGAGCCCGGCGAGACCGTGGCGCGCCAGGCCCTTGTGGCCGAGCTTCTTCATCTTTTTCGTGACGTCGGCCATATCTTGATATTGCTTGAGGAGGCGGTTGATCTCCGGCACGGAGGTGCCGGAGCCTGACGCGATGCGCCGCCGGCGCGAGGCGTTCAACAGCTTGGGATTGCGCCGTTCACCCTTGGTCATCGACGAGATGATCGCCTCCTGGCGCTTGATGATGCTCTCGTCGATATGGGCTTCGCCGAGCTGCTTCTTGATCTTGGCCACGCCCGGCAGCATCGCCAGCATCCCGCCCATTCCGCCCATCCGCTGGATCTGGCGCAGCTGCGCGGCGAGATCGTCCAGATCAAATCGCCCTTTCTCCAGCTTGGCGGCGAGCTTTTCGGCCTCCTCCTGATCGACGGTCTCGGCCGCCTTCTCGACGAGGCTGACGACATCGCCCATGCCGAGGATGCGGCCGGCGATCCGCTCGGCGTGAAACGGCTCGAGCGCCTCGATGCGCTCGCCGACCCCGATCAGCACGATCGGCTTGCCGGTGATGGCGCGCATCGAGAGCGCCGCACCGCCCCGCGCATCACCGTCGACCCGGGTCAAGACGATCGCGGTGATGCCGGCGCGTTCGCCAAAAGCTTTGGCGACATTGACTGCATCCTGGCCGGTCATCGCATCGGCGACGAGCAGGTTCTCGTGCGGGTTTGCCGCCTCGCGCACCGCTGCGACTTCGAGCATCAGCTCCTCGTTGACGTGGAGCCGACCGGCGGTGTCGAGGATGACGGCGTCGTAGCCTTCGGTCCGTCCGGTGTACAATGCCCGCTGGGCGATCGCGACCGGCCTTTCGCCGGCCACGATCGGCAGCGAAGCCACGCCGATCTGGCGGCCGAGCACGGCGAGCTGCTCCTGGGCCGCCGGCCGCTGCACGTCGAGCGAGGCCAGCAGGATCTTCTTGCGCTGGCGGCCCTTCAGGCGAAGGGCGATCTTGGCCGCGGTCGTCGTCTTGCCCGAGCCCTGCAGCCCGACCAGCATGATGACGACCGGGGGCGGGCTGTTGAGATCGATGCCCTCCGTCCGCGCGCGGTCAAGCCCGCCGCCGAGCACCTCGACCAAGTGGTCGTGGACGATCTTGACAACCATCTGCGCCGGCGTCACCGAGCGCAGCACCTCCTGCCCGAGCGCCTTTTCGCGCACCGCCGCGACAAAGTCGCGAACCACCGGCAGCGCCACATCGGCCTCGAGCAAGGCGACGCGGATCTCGCGCAAGGCGGTGCCGACAT
>DATNKF010000302.1:0-7774 GCA_035603555.1 Allostellaceae bacterium | reverse complement strand
CCGCCACAGCTCGGTGTCGATCTCGGCCGGGTCAAGCGAGGAGAGCCGCAAACGTTCCAGCTCGGGCACCGCCGCGAGCAGTCGGCGCACCAGCTGGCCGAGATCGGGCGTGCCGGGCAGGTCGCCGCCATAGGCCGTCAGATCGACGCCGGTCAGCACGATCTCGCGATAGCCGGAAAGGACGAGCCGGCGTGCCTGATCGGCGAGGAGGCCCATCGGCACCGACCGGCTGGGGCCCCGTGCATAGGGGATGATGCAGAAAGTGCAGCGGTGATCGCAACCCTGCTGGACCTGAAGAAAAGCACGGCTCTTACCCTCGAAACCGTCGACGAGATGCTCGGCGGTCTCCATCACCGAGGCCGGAGCGAGGCCATCCGGAAGGTAGCTCCGCGGCTGAAGCTTGGCCTGATTGCCGAGAACCCGGTCGACCTCGGGCAGTGCTGCATAGCGCTCCGGAGCGATCTCGGCGGCGCAGCCGGTGACGATGATCGTCGCGCCGGGACGCTGCCGGCGGGCGCGGCGGATCGCCTGTCGCGCCTGGCGCTCGGCCTCGGCGGTAACGGCGCAGGTATTGATGATCACGGCATCGGCGAGTCCCGCCGTCGCCGCCGCGCGGCGGATGACCTCCGACTCGAACGCGTTGAGCCGGCAACCGAAGGTGATGATCTCGGTCTCCGGCATGACCTCCCTCAGAGCCCAGAGAGCAGGCTCGGGTCAAAGGCGCCCTCAAAGCTCAGCGCGACGGGCCCCGTCATGATCACATGCCCGTCTTCGCGCCACGCGATGTCGAGAGTCCCGCCGTCAAGTTTGACGGGCGCTTGGCGCCCGGTGAGTCCCCTCCGGTGCGCCGCGACGAGGGCGGCGCAGGCGCCGCTGCCGCAGGCAAGGGTGATCCCGGCCCCGCGCTCCCACACCCGCAGACGGATATCCCCATGCTCCCCGACCGCCGCGACGCCGATGTTCGCGCGCTCGGGAAACAGCGGGTCGTGCTCGAGGATCGGCCCGAGCGCTGCGAGATCGACCGCTTCGACATCGCCGACAAAGAAAGTCGCGTGCGGGTTGCCGATGTTGGTGCAAACCGGTGCGGTGAGTGCGCCGAGCGCCAGTTCGACGCGGTCGGTCTGCATCGGTCGGGCGAGCGGGATCTCATGCCAGCCCGTCCGCGCCGGTCCCATATCGACCGCGACGCGGCCGTCTAGCAGGACCTCGGCGTCGAGCAGTCCGGCAATGGTCTCGATTCGCATCCGGGTGTCGCCGGTCTCGCGATGCAGCAGGGCGGCGACGCAACGCGTGGCGTTGCCGCAGGCCTCGGCCTCGCCGCCGTCGGGGTTGCGGATGCGCATCGTCACCTGGGCCGTCGGATGACGCGGGCGCTCGAGCAGGATCACCTGGTCGCAGCCGATACCGGTTCGCCGATTCGCCAGCGCGCATGCGCGCGCCGCATCAACCGCAATTTCCGCGCGGCGACCGTCGAGCACAACGAAGTCGTTGCCCAGGCCATGCATTTTGATGAACGGGATCTTGCCCATTGGCGCCGCTTATATGGCGCGGCGGGCACTCCTGTCCAACGCTCGCCCGATCTCGGCAACCGAGCCGGCCGCCAAGGACCTGTAGCACCCCGTTGCGGCTATTGCCCGGAGAAAGCCGTTTAGGCGAACGAATTTGCGGCGGTCGGCGGCGGGACCACGACCGCCTGCTGGCGGATGCCCGATTTCGCATGTTTTGTGGTGTTGACCTTGCCCGCCGCGGCCGGCGTCCCGCTTTTGCCGGAGCCCTTGGCAGCACTCGCCGAGCGGGTCCCGCTGATATGCGTCACCTCACTCCGAGTCGACTTCGACGACGGCGTTTTCGTGTAATGCGTCGACCCCCCGGAGCCCTTGGATTTACCGGAAGCGTGCTTGGTGGACTTACGGGCCGAGGCACGCTTGCCGCCTCGATCCGTTCCCACCGTCTCCTCCGAAGCCGTCGTATCGTCGACCTCGGTAAATGTGGCTTGGTTTGCGACCCGGTCGGATGCAGGAACCGTCTCGTTGGTGAAATAAGACGGTGCATCGCCCGGTGCCGTAAAGTTCTTGGTGCCATCGGCCGGCATGTCGGCTGCAAATACCGGACAGGCGGCCAGCGCAAAGGCCGCGGCGGCGAGCGCAAGCGTCAACTTGTTCTGCATGATATCTCCCCCACTGCCATCTCTTTAACGAAGATCGGCGCGGAAGGGGAGTGTCAATTTCCGGTCGCTCGCCGGAACCGCCGCAGGATCAGCGTTTGTTAGCGCCAATATGTGCCACGGCGTTGATCTCGACCTTGAGCGAGGGATCGGCGAGCGCTGCCACCTGTACCAGGGTCGAGGTCGGAAAGTTGCCGGTGAAGAACTCACGTCGGGCCTGCCACACCTTCTCGCGCTGGCTGATGTCGGTGACGAAGATCGTCACCTTCACGATGTCGGCCATATTGCCGCCGGCCGCCTCGACGAGATGGCGAATCTTGCCGAAGATCTCTTTTGCCTGGGCATATTCGTCGCCCGCCGCACTGCTTTGACTGGCTGCCCGTGCGGTCATCCCGGCGACATAGGCGACGCCGTCCGCGACCAGGCAGTTAGACCAGGTGCCGGCCGCCGGCTCGGGGACCTCGGGGGTGGTGGCGCGAATGATGCTGCTCATGGGTTGGCTCCTTCGGGTGGAGAGCCGAGCTTAACCTCGCATGGGACCGGATTCCACCGCTCGCATGGTCCAAGCAAGCTCTGCAGCAGCCACGTCAGGGTGTGCACAGTCGAAACCTACGCCGCCTGATGATCGATGTGGCGGAGGTACAATGGTTGGTCGCGTTGCAGGTCGCCCGAACTCCGAGGCCAGGTCCGTTACAACAGTAACGCGTTTCCGCGGTGCTGAAATCGTCTCGTAGCGCGCGTCAGCCACATACCCGGCATAGGAATCTCTCGGTGGGCGACTTCTTCACACCTTGAAGGTCGCCAAGCCCGTCGGGGTGAGCCCTAAACCCAGAGCACTCAAAGATGTCGCATTACGACAACATCACCTTGGCGCCCTTAGTGCGACACTGCTAGACCATCCTAATTTACACGCACATGGTTTCCGTCGCCGATCTCAGGCGATTTATGGAGGATCACGTCTTTGCAGTGTGGGATTCATGTCGCTGCTAAAGCGGCTTCACAGAGGACCCGATGACCGGATTTGCGGACAGAGGCAAATAAAGGTGCAGCTCCTGCATGAGTAATGAGGAATCCGCTGTGACCCGTCGCGACTGGCTGATCACGGGCGGCATCGCGCTGGGCGGACTTGCTCTCCCCGCAGCCTCCGGCGGCGCGGAAAGCGTTGTGCGTCCGGCTCGAGCGCGGCTCTCGCTCAATGAAAATCCCTTCGGTCCGTCGCCCTTCGCGCTCGCAGCCATTCGAAACCAGCTGGGCGAGGTCTGCCGCTACGTTGACGATGGGGTCGAAGCCCTGACCCGGGAGATCGTCGCGCGCGAAAGCGTATCAGCGGATCAAATCGTGCTCGGCGAGATTCTGGGAGCCTTGGGGCTCCACTTGGCCATGAGCGGTCCTGCCGGCGGAGAATTCATCTATTCGGAGCCCGGTTACACCGCCCTGGTGGACGCGGTGGCGCCTGGCGGAGGGGTCGTCATCGGAGTGCCGCTCGACCAACACCTTGAGAACGATCTTTCGGCCATTGCCGGCAAAGTGAGTTCGCGAACACGAGCGATCTATCTCGTCAACCCGCACAATCCCAGCGGAACTGTCACCGATACTGTGACTTTCACGATCTTTGTGCGTGAAATGGCGAATCGCGCCACGGTCATCGTCGATGAGGCCTATCTGGAATTCGAGCCCGATTTCGACGCGCGAACGGCGGCGGGTTTGACGCGCGCCGGCGAGAATGTTGTTGTTTTCAGGACCTTTGGCAAGATCTACGCCTTGGCTGGTCTTTCCATGGGTTATGCGGTTGCCCCAAAAGCGCTTGCCGAGTCATTGAAACGCGCCGACATCGGCGTTCCCGAAACGCTCGATCGTCTAGCTCTGTCCGCCGCAACGGCCAGCCTGCGCAATCGGGGCTATGTCGCGACGTTGCGGGCGAAGGTGATCGCCGAGCGCAAGAAGTGGAACTCACTATTCGACGCTCTGAAACTTCGGCATTCGGAGTCCCGAGGGAACTTCGTTTTTTTCGAAACCGGGCGTCCTCACCGGGAGGTCGCGGCGGCGCTCGATGCAAGAGGCGTCGACATCGGCCGCGCCTTTCCTCCCCTCGATCATTGGGCGCGCATCTCGATCGGCTTACCCCAGGAAAATGCCCGAGCGCGCGAGGCCATCGTCGGACTGCTTGGTTGACCCGAACGGGCCGCTTTACTCGAAACGGGGTTGCGAGCGATCCACAGACTATCTGGTCGAGCCCATCGAGGTCGTCGGGGTCGCACACATCACGGGCGCAGCCCCATCCACTTCTCTCGCGTATTCGCCCAAACCCAATTGGTCGCGTGACCACGCCCAAAAGCAGGCCTCTTCACAATCGGCCGCCCTATTTCCCCTCACGGAGCAGACGATGAGTTCACAGGCAACAACTCAAATCGGCGACGAGAAAGTTATCCGCTCCATCCATCAGCGGATGATTGACGCTTGGAACACGGGCGATGGCGCGGCCTTCGCCGCCCCGTTTACCGAGGATGCGGATTTCGTCGCGTTCGAGGGAACGCACCTCAAGGGGCGGCGGGAGATCACCTCGTTTCATCAACGGATCTTCGACACGGTCGTGAAAGGATCGCGCCTCGAGGGGGCGAGGTGAAGTTCGTGCATTTCCTGGGCCCCGCGCTTGCCGTGATGCACTCGGTCGTCAGGGTAACGCTGCCCGGGCAGACCAAACCGACACCGAGTCGAGATTCAATGCAGCTTACAGTTGTCCGTAAACGCGATGGAGACTGGCATGGCGAGGCATTGATGAATGCGCGGACATTGGCGATGGAACGACAAAATTTCCTAGATGACCATGACTCGCTGTCGGCCGAAGCCCAGCGCCAGGTGAGCGACCTCGTCGCGTTGCTCAAGAAACGTCATCGGTAGATGCGACTGCTCGCTAACGCAGGCCAAGGGGAGCTGGAAGATGACGGTAGAGGGCGAGCCGTTTTGCCTCGAAGAGGCGACGATCGAGGAGCTGCACCAGGCGATAAGGACCGGTCGTACGACCTGCCTCGCGGTGATTCGGCACTATATCGAACGTGCAAGGGCCTATAACGGGGTCGCGAGCATGCTCGTCACCGAGGATGGCGTTCCTGTCCCCGAGGCGACAGGCGTGATGCGTGCCGGAGCGCCGCTCCGCTTCCCGAAGGAGACTGTCGAGGCCTCGACGTTTCTGCCTGGTCTCGACAGGTATCGGGGGCCGCCGCTCGAGTTTGGCCGCATGGAGCCGACCGCTTCCGACCCGTCGGTGCAGCAGCAATACGGGATGATTGTCGGCAAACCCGATGCCGGCCAGCTCAACGCTCTCGCCACACTCAATATACGCGGCGAGCGTTCGGTCACTTGCCGCGGCGAGTTCGACCGGCACCCCTCCGAAGGTCCCCTGCCTCCCGGCGCGCCGTCCGTGTGCGAGGAATTCCGCAGGCTGCCCGACGCGGTCGAACGCGCTGCCGAGCTCGACGCGACCTACGGGCATAATCCCGATCTCGAAAAGCTGCCGATGTACGGCGTCGTCTTCAGTTTCAAGGACCCGTTCGACACCAAGGACATGCGCACGACCGCCGGCGGCGACGCGGCCTACGACATCGATTTCCCGGCGCGCGACCACATGTTGGTCGAGCGGTTGCGCGACAAGGGGGCGATCATCTTCGCCAAGGCGGTCTGCACCGAATACAACGGCCGCGCCGGCGATCCCGGCGGCCGGCATAAGCCCGAAAAGGTGCTGCCTTCTGTGCTCGGCTATCAGCGCTCGAGCTGGGCCGGCAACCCCGCCAATCCCTATGACACGACGCGCGCTGCGTCGTTGGGCTCGAGTTCGGGCTCGGGTGTGTCGGTCAGCGCCAATCTGGTGATGTGCAGCCTTGGCGAGGAGACCCGTGCCTCGACCCGCGGCCCGGCCAACCACAATGCGGTGGCCCTGATCCTGCCGCACAAGGGGCTGCTCGGCTTCAACGGCGGCGCCATCGGCGCCGACATCTATTGCGACCGTGCCGGTATCCTCGCCCGCACGATCGCTGACGCCGCCAAGGTGCTCGATGCGCTGAAGGACCAGGAGACTGGCTATTATGACCCGCGCGACCCGTACACGACTGTGCCGCGCTCCTCGGTACTGAGCACGCCCTATGCGAGCGACGCGAAAATTTCGGGCGCGCCGGGCTCGCTTGCGGGCATGCGCATCGGGGTCGTCCGCGAATCGATGCTGATCCGTCCCGGCGAGAAAGCGACCGCGCCGATTTGTACGGCTGCCGCTGCCGAGATAAAGACGATCCTCGGCCACAGGCTCGGCGCAACATTGGTCGAGTCCTCCGACCCGCTGTGGGAACGCGATCATGACCTCGAGCTGATGAACCCCGATTTCCGGCAGGCGCTCGCCCGGCTGGTGCCGGTCTTCATGCCCGATCTGTTGTTTCGGCTGGGTCCTGACGGCCAGCCCTTGTTCAAGGAATTCGCCGCAGCGATCCGCCCGACCGAGTTCATGCCGGGGAAAGTATTCGGTACCGGCACGATGACGCCGATCGATTATTGCGCGGCAGTAGCGGACGGCCGGGTGGCGCCGCCTGCCAACCTCGACATCGCCACGATCCAAGAGCAGGAGTTGGCGATGATGTTCGGCTTCCATGTAAACCAGTACCTGTCGCGGCGGGCGGCCGATTGGCGGGAACGCGGGTTCACCGAAACGCTCGCCGATTTCGCGACGCTCAATGCGCGCTCCAAATTCTGGGGCGACGACGGCCGCGCCGGCTTCAGGAATTGGGAAGAAGTGACCGACCCGCGCAATCCGTTGGGCGAGCGGCAAGGTATCGACGAGCGCATCATGCTGCGCGAATTGCTGCGCCGCGTCGATATGATGGTGACGCTGGAAAACCGGCTCGATGCGCTGGTGCGCCTGCACACCCCGTTGCCGCCGGCTAAGATCGGCGGCGCCAACGACCCCTCGGGCGGACGCAACAATCTGCGTCTGGAATCCTTCTACGGCCCGAATGCCGGCCTGACCGAGGTGCTGATTCCGGCAGGCTACGTGACAAGGGTCTTTGACCCCGTCTTTGCCCTCAGCCCGGACGGAATGCGGTACGTCTCGGTCGCCGCCGACACGCCGACCACAATACCCTCGCCCGGCCTGCCCTTCTCGCTCGTGTTCCGCGCCGAGCCGGGCAAGGAGGACGTCATCCTGCAGATTGCCTCGGCCTACGAAGCCGCCTCCCGGCGCCGCATCCCGCCGTCCGCTTTCGGCCCGCTATCGGCGCAGTAGCGCGAACCCGTGCCCTCAGATACGGGCGCCCAGCTTCGACCGGCGTGACAGAGATTCACAGCTCTTAATTCGGCGTGGCAGCGAGACCGGCACAATATTCTGGCTCGGCCCGAGCCCGGAGGACCTGCATCATGAGCACCATTAGGACCAGGGACGGCACGGGAATGGTGGCCAATACCTGTGTCGAGGCAACCGCCCGCTGCGGCGCCGAACTCGGCTATCACGTGATTTTGGTGCGGGATGCGACCGACCGGTCTACTCTAATTCCTCCAACAGGCTCCTCGCCTCTCGCAGGTCCGCCGTGTCGAAACCCTCGGTAAAGCGACCGTAGACGGATCTCAGAATTT
>DATNKF010000301.1:0-5922 GCA_035603555.1 Allostellaceae bacterium | reverse complement strand
ACCAGCCTCGACGAGCGCTTGCAGGCGGCTGCCGACAAGGCGCTGCGCGACGGGCTGATCGCCTATGATCACGGCCATGGCGGGTGGCGGGGAGCGGTGGCGCGCATCGACCCCAAGAGCGATTGGGCCACGCACCTGGCCACGGTTCCGGCGCCGGCGGTTGCGCGGGATGTCGGTTGGCTGCTGGCGGTGGTCCTGCGCAGCGACCCCGACGGTGCGGCGATCGGCTTGGCCGATGGCGCCACCGGCCGCATTCCGTTCTCCGACATGCGGTGGGCACGGCCGTGGCGTCCGAACGGTAGCTTCGGACCCGCTCCGCGCAGCGCCGCCGATGTCGTAAAGCCGGGGGATGTGGTAATGGTCGAGCCCCTCCGGGCGCCGTTACCCAAGAATGCGGCAGGCACCGCCAATCCACCGCCCGCCTTCACCCTCTGCCAGGTTCCGGAGGTCTCCGGCGCCCTCGTCGCGATGGACCCCCATACCGGCCGGGTGCTCGCGGTCAGCGGCGGCTTCAGTTTTGCGATCAGCCAGTTCGACCGGGCGACGCAGGCGAAGCGACAGCCCGGGTCGTCGATCAAGCCGTTCGTCTATTTAGCCGCTCTCGATCACGGCTTTACGCCGTCGACTTTGGTCGAGGATGGCCCGATATCGCTGCCGCAAGGCCCCGGCCTGCCGATGTGGTCGCCGACCAACTATGCCAGGCTCAACCATGAGGCAAGATTTCGCGGGCCCACACCTCTGCGGGTCGCCCTCGAGCTGTCGCTCAACGCGGTGACGGCACGGGTGGCCTCGATGGTCGGGTTGGAGGCGATCGCCGAGACGGTCGAGCGCTTCGGCATCATGGATCGCATGCCGCGCGAATACTCGATGGCGCTGGGCGCCGGCGAGACGACCCTGCTGCGCCACACCACCGCCTACGCGATGCTGGTCAATGGCGGCAAGCGCATCACCCCGACCTTTATCGATCGCGTTCAGGACCGCAATGGCACGACAATTTTTCGCGCCGACCGCCGTCGATGCGACGGGTGCAGTGCTGTCGATTGGCGGGAGCAGCCAATGCCGGACATCCCGGATACGCGCGAGCAGGTGGCCGATCCGGGCTCGGCCTTTCAGATCGTGACGATGCTCCAAGGTGTCGTCGAGCGCGGCACCGGCAAGGCGGTGCTGGCCGTCGGCAAGCCGATCGCCGGCAAGACAGGAACCACCAACAACTGGCGGGATGCCTGGTTTGTCGGGTTCACGCCCGATCTCGCCGCGGGGGTCTATATCGGCTATGACGATCCGGACAGCCTCGGTGATGACGAGACCGGCGGGCACGTCGCCGCACCCGTCTTCCGCGACTTCATGATTGCCGCGTTGAACGACGCGCCGGCGACCGCCTTCCGCACCCCGCCGGGAATGCGGCTCTATCGCGTCAGCGCCGCCACCGGCTTGCCGGCCGGCGCCGGCGAACCGGCAATTTACGAGGCCTATAAGCCTGGCACCGAACCCGGGAAAAAACGTGATCGTGGCCTGCGCGGCGAGCCTAGCGAGGAAGAGATGCCGATCGCATCGACGGGAGAAACCGAGGGCGCGCCCATGGCGTTTCCGGCGCCGATGGCGTTGCCACGGCGCGGCCCTCCGGCGACCGGAACCGGCGGCCTATATTAGGGCGTCGAGACAAACATCGGAGCGAAGCCATGCGAGCCGAGATCCAGGCGGTCGCCGACGACATCAAGAAGTCGTTGGCGCTGCTGAGGAGGCATCTTTGACTGGGAGACCGCGACCCGCCGTCTCGCCGAGCTGAACGCGCAAGCCGAGGATCAGCACCTGTGGGACGATCCCGAGGGCGCGCAAAAGCTGCTGCGTGAGCGCACCCGGCTCGACCAGGCGATCGGCGGCTACCGGCGGATCGAGCGCGAGGTCGAGGAGGCGGTCGAGCTGATCGAGCTCGGCGAAGCCGAGGGCGAAGCCGGTATCGTGGCCGAGGCCGAGGCGGCGCTAGAGCGACTGCGCGCCGAGGCGGCGCGACGCGAGCTCGAAAGTCTGCTGTCGGGCGAGGCCGACCCCAACGACTGCTATCTCGAGGTCCATGCCGGGGCCGGCGGCACCGAGGCGCAGGATTGGGCCGAGATGCTGCTGCGGATGTATGTGCGCTGGGCTGAAGCCCACGACTACAAGGTCGAGTGGCTCGAAGAGAGCGGCGGCGAGGAGGCTGGGCTGAAATCGGCCACCGTCGCGATCCGCGGCTCCGATGCCTATGGGTGGCTCAAGACCGAGAGCGGCGTGCATCGCCTCGTCCGCATCTCGCCCTTTGATTCGAACGCCCGCCGCCACACGAGCTTCGCCTCGGTGTGGGTCTATCCGGTCGTCGACGACAAAATCGAGGTCGAGATCAACGACAAGGACCTGCGCATCGACACCTATCGCTCCTCGGGTGCCGGCGGGCAGCACGTCAACAAGACCGACAGTGCGGTGCGCATCACCCACATGCCGAGCGGGATCGTCGTGCAGTGCCAGAGCGAGCGCTCGCAGCACCAGAACCGCGCTCACGCCTTTGCGATGCTGCGCGCCCGGCTCTATGACGCCGAATTGCAGCGGCGCGAGGCGGTGACCGAGGCGATGAACGCGACCAAGACCGATATCGGCTGGGGCCACCAGATCCGGTCCTACGTGCTGCAGCCCTATCAGATGGTCAAGGATCTGCGCACCGGGGTCGAGACCTCGAACACCGGTGCCGTGCTCGACGGCGATCTCGACCGCTTTCTCGGCGCCGCCCTCGCCGCGCGCATCACCGGCGCCGACGCGATCACCGGCAACGCCTGAACACCGAACCAGAAAGTGCCCCTCGGGCCCCCTCCCTCTCCCCGCGAGCGGAAGGGGGTGACGGGCGCCTAGCGACAGCTCCGATGGCAGATGCGATCGTCGTTCTCGGCTGCCGCAGCTCGGCAGGACTGAGGCGGCGGGTGGATGTCGGCGTTCGCCTGTTCCAGGCGGGCGCGGCGCCGGTTCTGTTGCTCTCGGGCGGCGGCGCGGGGCCGGTGCCGGAAGCGGAAATCATGCGTCGGATGGCCCTCGCCCGGGGTGTGCCGGAGGCGGCGCTGCTGGTCGAGCCCGAATCCCGGGACACAGTCGGCAACGCACGCCAATCTGTGCGGCTGCTGGGCGCACGCGGCGGCTATTCGGTGTTGCTGGTCAGCGACCGGGTGCACCTGCCGCGGGCCGCGCTCCTGTTCCGTCTCGCCGGGCTGCGCATCGCGGGCTGGGCCCGGCCGCGGCCGCCTTCGATCTGGTGGGAAGTCGGCACGGCGATCCGCGAATGCGCGGCGCTGCCACGGAGCCTGGCACGGGCGGTCTTCGTCCGCCGGCGAGGCTGATCATCGATCGCGCGCAAAGCTCGGCAGCCAGCGCCACATCAGGAGGGCCACTACGAGGGTGGCGCTGCCGGTCAGCAGGAAGAGCCCGGCGACGCTGACGCCGGCGGCGATCAGTCCCATCGTCGCCACCGAAGCGACGACCATGGCGCCGGCGTTGATCACGTTGTTTGCCGCGATCGCCTGGGCACGGCGCCCACGCTCGCTCGCCGTCTGCAGCAGTGCGTAGAGCGGCACGACAAAGAGCCCGCCGGACGCGGCAATCCCGAAGAGGTCGGCAAGGATATGCCAATGACCCAAATCGGCGAGAAACGCGCCGAGACCGGCGAGCGTCCCGGCGGCGCCCGGGTTGGGGCTGGCGAGCCACAAATCGATCGAGAACAGCCCGATGCCCAGTGCGCCCCAGGGCACGGTCCGGGCGCTGACCTTGCCGCCGAGCAGCCGATTGCAGAGCAGCGAGCCGAACGCGATCCCGACCGAAAAGACGGTTAGAAACAGGGTCACGACGGCCTCTTCGGCGCCGAGTGTAAAGCGGACATAGCCCGGAAATTGCGACAGGTACGTGGCGCCCGCGAGCCAAAACCAGGAGATGCCGAGGATCGAACGAAACAGCACAACATCGCCGGCCGCTTGCCGGATGATCTGCGCCGTCGCCGCGACGAGGTTCCAGCGCGCGCCGGCATCGGGTGCGGCAGCGCCCGTTTTCTGGATCGCCAGGCTCGCGGTCCAGGCCGCGAGGGCGACGATAACGATCAGCGCCGCGACGACGACGGCACCGTGCCGGGTTGCGATCAGGACCCCCGCAATGGTGCCGAGCAGGATCGCCAGAAAAGTACCGGCCTCGACCAGCGCGTTGCCGAGCAGCAGCTCGTCGAGAGCGAGAAGGTCCGGGAGGATCGCGTATTTGAGCGGACCGAAAAAGGCGGCCTGGATCCCCATCGCGAAAAGCAATGCCAAGAGTATGGCCGTGCTGTCGGCGAGGACCCCCGCGGCGGCGGCCAGCATCACCGGAATTTCGAGGAGCTTGATCCAACGGATCAGCCAGGCCTTGTCCCGCGCATCCGCGAGCTGGCCGGCGGTCGCCGAGCACAGGAAAAACGGCAGCATGAAGAGCCCGCCGGCGAGCGGGATCAAAATTTGCGCCGACAGCGCGTCGATGTCGCCGCTATAGGCGATCATCAGCACCAGCGCATTGCGCACTGCGTTGTCATTGAAGGCCGACAGGAACTGGGTGGCAAATAGCGGCCCGAAGCGCCGCGAGGTAACGAGGGCGAGCGCGCTCACGCCGTCAACATGTATCGGCAGACTCGCCGGCTCCGATCCCGCGATCTTGCACCGCCCCACATATCGGGGTGATATCGATATTCGTGAAAGCTGTCGCGCTCCATCGCACAGGAGTACCGCAATGAACCGCGCCGTCATCGTCATCTGCGACAGCCTGCGCGCCGATCTGATCACGCCGGCCGATGCGCCGTTCCTGACCGAGCTCGGCGACCGCTCCGCGCGGTTTGCCAACCATACGAGCGTCTTTCCCTCGACCACGCGGACGAGTGCGGCCTCGATCGCCACCGGGTGCCTGCCGGCGCGTCATGGGCTCCTCGGCAATACGATGGCGCTTGACGAGGGGGAGGGGCTCGTCTGCCTATCGGTCGGCAAGCCCGACTTTCGCGACCGGCTGCGCCGCGCCACCGGCCGCACTTTGCAAGTGCCGACCCTGGCCGAACGGGTCAGCCGCGCCGGCGAGACGGCGATCGCGATCTCTAACGTGTCGCCGGGGGCGGCCTATTTTCTCGACCCTGACGGCTTTGGCTGGGTCTACAACCCCGCTGGCAGCTATGGCCCCGGCCGCCGGCCGCTGCCCGCCGAAGAGGGGCTCGCGGTCGCCAAGGGCGAGGCCGGCGATGCGGCTGCGACCGAGCGCTTCTGCGAGGAGGTATTGCGGGCTCGTGCGCCGGCCCTCTCGGTGTTGTGGCTCTCGGAACCCGACTACACCGGACATCATAAGCCGCTCGGCTCACCGCCGCATCGCCGCGCGATCGCGAGTGCGGATGCCAATGTGCGCCGGGTCGCCGAGACGATCTCGGCCCTCGACCCGGGCAACGAGCGCATCCTGTTCGTCGTCGGCTCGGATCACGGCATGGAGACGGTCGACGAGACGATCGATCTCGACGGGTTGCTCCTCGAGGCTGGGCTCAAGCGCGCGCCGACTTCGTCTGATGTCGTTATTGCACCGAACGGCACCGCGGCGCTGCTCTATTTCGCCGATCCGCCGGGCACTCTCGTCGAACAAGTCACGCAGTTTCTCAAGACCCAGGATTGGATCGGCCGGATGTTCGTCGGCGACGCGCTTGCCGAGGTCGGGCTGCCGACGCGCTCGCCGGCGCAAATCGCCCTAACTCTCCGGTCCGACGACCGCGCCAATCCGCACGGCGTGCCCGGCCAAAGCCACATCGTGCGCGACTCGCTCGAACCAAAGGACTGCACCGGCTTCGGCCAGCATGGCGGGCTCGGCAGCAACGAGCAGCGCCCGTTCCTGTTCGTCTCCGGCGGCGGCTTTATCCCGGGGGTG
>DATNKF010000300.1:0-2174 GCA_035603555.1 Allostellaceae bacterium | reverse complement strand
CCTCGACATCGCCGCCCTCTACAAGGCCCGATGGCAGATCGAGCTGCTGTTTCGCTGGATCAAACAGCATCTCCACATCCGCCGCTTCCTCGGCAACAACGACAACGCGATCCGCCTCCAGATCTTTGCCGCGATGATCGCCTACGCGCTGCTGCGCATCGCCGCCCGCCGCCATTGCGTCAAGATCTCGATCCTGCGCTTCACCGATCTGGTCGCTCTGTGCCTCTTCCAACGCCGCCACCTCGCCGCCATCGACAAACCCCCGCCCATCAACCCAAACCGACCGCAATGCCAAAACGCCAAAAATCAATTGAGCTTCAGCTATGCCTGAGTTTCCCCGGACAGCCCTGCCAAAGGGGGGAGAGGGATTCCTGCAAACCGAATGTCCGAGATATTGCGGAGCGGGACGGTAGCCTTGCAGCCAGATTGGCTTGGCTGACCGCAATCATGAATTGAATCGATTATTACGCGCCTCGCCATATACAGCGAATCTGCAGCAAATTCTCTCCTATGGGTTGTAGCATCGGCCAGCCTGGTGCCGTACAGCCGGCGGCGGCGCCCGGGTGGTCGGAGCAGCTGGTCTCGATCGCCCCTTCTCGAACGGCCGCCCTCGCACCCTCCCCGGCGGTTTTGGTGTAAGCGCTGCTATCATCGGCACTTCCCTGGTCGAACTGACGGGCCATTCCCGCAGCCGCCCAGGCCGAGAGTATGCGATGCCAATTTGGCAATTTCTTGGTCGTCCCCATCGGATAACTCGACAGCCATGGGTTGAGCCCGCGCATGACCGAAACGGACGCAGGCACAATCGCTCTTTGCCGCCGCTGTCGATAATGCGAAGCTCGATAGAGACACCGGGATCAGAGGGAGAGACGCGATGGAGCTCGGCTATATCGGGTTGGGCAATATGGGCGGGGCGTTGGCGCGGCGGCTGCTGCGCGAGCACAAGATGCGCGTCTTCGATCTGCGTCCGGAAGTCGTGGCGCGCTTTGCCGACGCCGGCGCCGTGCCGACGCAGAGCGCGCAGGCGCTCGCCCGCGAGAGCGACATGGTGATGAGTTGCCTGCCGACCTCGGCCGAGGTGCGCGATGTGTTGTTCGGCGAAGGCCGGGTCGCCGAGGTATTGCGGCCGGGCCAAATCTGGGCCGACATGACGACCGGCGACCCCGGCGAGACCCGCGAGATGGCCGCACGGCTCGCGGAAAAAGGCGTGCACATGATCGATGCACCGGTCAGCGGCGGCCCGCATGGCGCCAATGCCGGCACGATCGCGATCATGGTCGGGGCGCCCCCCGAGCTCTTCGCCCGGGTCAAGCCGATCTTCGAGACGATCAGCCCTAACATCTTCCATACCGGCGATGTCGGCACCGGCCACGTCATGAAGCTCGTCAACAATGTGATCAGCGCCGGGGTGCGCGCGGTCACCTTCGAGGCGTTGGCGATGGGGATCAAGAACGGCCTCAGCCTCGAGACCTGCACCGCCGTCTTGCAGAAGGGCAGCGCCCGCAGCGCCACCACCGAGCTGGCATTGCCCAAATTGCTCAAGGGGGACTTCAGCGTCAGTTTTACGTTGGCACTGATGCACAAGGATGTGCGGCTGGCGACCAAGCTCGGCAATGACAGCGCGACGCCAATGGTATTGGCCAATATCGTGCGCGAGCTGTTCCAGACGGTGATCAACGAGCATGGCGCCGACAAGGACACGCAAACCCTGATCAAATTGTTCGAACGCAACGCCGGCGTCGCCATCGCCCCAGGTACCTGAGAGCAGGAGTGAGCTAATGACGAACTTTGTGCTGATCCACGGAGCCAATCAGGGCGGCTGGATCTGGCAGCCGACGACGGCGCGCCTGAGAGCCGCCGGTCACCTCGTCCATGCCCCTTCGCTCGACGGCTGCGGCGAGCGCCGTCATTCTCTCAGACCGGGCATTACGACGGCGACGCACGCCACCGAGATCGCCGAGCTGATGTTCTACGAGGATTTGCGCGATGTCGTGCTCGCCGGCACCAGCGCCGGCGGCATGGTGTTGTGCCGTGCGGCGGAATTGGCGCGCGAGCGGATCGCCCGCCTCGTTTTTGTCGACGCATTGGCGCTGTTTGACGGGGAGCGCATCGGCCAAATCGTCAATCGCACCACCACGCGCGTCACGACGGCACTCGCCGTCGGGCCGTCGCGC
>DATNKF010000299.1:0-8377 GCA_035603555.1 Allostellaceae bacterium | reverse complement strand
GGTGGCCATAGCGAGGGGCCAAACACCCGATCCCATCCCGAACTCGGCCGTGAAAACCCTCTGCGCCGATGGTACTGCACCTCAAGGTGCGGAAGAGTAGGTCGCCGCCAGGCCCGCCAATCACCCCCCAAACTCTCCCTCTCCCTCCTGAACCCAACCAGGCCAACGCCATGGGTAGCCAAGCCTATGTCCTGGCGATCGACCAGGGCACGACGAGCACCCGTGCGATCCTGTTCGACACGGCCGGCCGGCCGCGCGCCACCGCCCAGACTGAACTCGCGCAATATTATCCGCAGCCGGGCTGGGTCGAACACGATCCCGAAGAGATCTGGCAAAGCGTCCTATCGACCTGCCGTGAAGTGATCGCCGCCGCAGAAGGCCCGATCGCCGCGATCGGCATCGCCAACCAGCGCGAAACGACGGTTCTGTGGGAGCGCGCGACCGGTCGTCCGGTCCATAATGCGATCGTCTGGCAGGACCGCCGGACGGCAGAATTGTGCGAGCAGTGGCGTGCGACGGGGCTCGCGGAAACTGTCGCAGACCGCACCGGGCTGATCATCGACCCCTATTTTTCCGCTGCGAAGATCCGTTGGCTGCTCGACAGTGTGCCGGGCCTGCTTCGGCGCGCTCGTGCGGGCGAGATCGCTTTCGGCACGATCGACGGTTTTCTGCTGTGGCGCCTCACCGGCGGGCAGTGTCATGCGACCGACGTCACCAACGCCGCGCGCACGATGCTATTCGATATCAGAAGCCTCGCCTGGGACCCCGAACTTCTTGACGCCTTTGGCATCCCGCCGGCGTTGCTCCCCGAAGTTCTGGACACCGGTGCCGATTACGGCTCGACCCGGCGAGATCTGCTCGGCGCGGCGCTTCCGATCGCGGGAATGGTCGGCGACCAGCAGGCGGCAGCGATCGGTCAGGCCTGCTTTTCCCCGGGCATGATCAAGGCGACCTACGGCACCGGGGCGTTTGCGCTCCTCAATATCGGCAGCAAGCCGGTCACGTCGGGTCATCGAATGCTGACGACGATCGCCTATCGGCTCGGCGGCGAGACCGCTTACGCGCTCGAAGGCAGCATCTTTGTCGCCGGTGCGGCGGTGCAATGGCTGCGCGACCGGCTCGGCGCGATCGCGACCGCGCCGGAGGTGACGAGCCTCGCCACGCGCGCCGATCGGCGGCAGCGCCTTTATCTGGTGCCCGGGTTCAACGGGCTTGGTGCGCCCTACTGGTCGCCCCGTGCGCGCGCGGGACTGATCGGGCTGACGGCGGAGTGCGGCCTCGCCGAGATCGCGCGCGCGACCCTCGAAGCGGTCGGCTACCAGACGCGCGATCTCGTCGCGGCGATGACCGCCGACGCCGGGATGACCGTCGCAGCCTTGCGCGTCGACGGCGGCATGGCAGCGAGCGACTGGACGATGCAGTTCATCGCCGACATCCTCCCGGCAACGGTCGAGCGGCCGGCTTCGGTCGAAACCACCGCATGGGGTGCCGCCTACGTGGCCGGCTTGACGCGGGGGCTCTATCCCGGGCGTGAAGAGATTGCAGCGCAATGGCTGCTGGACCGGCGTTTCATTCCACAGATGCCGGAAGCCGAGCGCGAGGAACGCTACGCCGGGTGGCAGCGCGCGGTTGCCGGAGTGCTCGCGGCGGCGCCCCCCGCCTCCGCGGGGACAGGCTCGTGAACCTCCTTTGTCTTCCTCACCCCGCAGACGCCGAACGCGTCGACACGCTGTTGTCGCGCCCGGGCCTGCGCATCGAGCGGATCGTTTCATGGGGTCAGGCGAGCCCCGCGGGGTTCTGGTATGACCAGGCGGAGGGTGAATGGGTATTGCTGCTCGCGGGTGCGGCACGGCTGCGCTTCGAGGACGAGACCGATGCCCGTCCTCTCGGTCCCGGCGACTGGCTCGATATCGCCCCGCACCGTCGCCACCGAGTCGACTGGACCGACCCTGCGGTGCCGACCGTCTGGCTCGCGGTATTCTACTGCTGAGGCGCCTGCATCGCGCGGGGCTCGGGCGATCCTGCCGGGTCGGCTAATACGTCTCGTGCGGCAGGTCGAGGTGCGGGAACGCGCTGTGCACATGCGGCTCAACGACCTGGCGCGCCGGGCGGATATAGGATTTGTCGAGCTCGTGGTACCCGGTGACGCCGAGCAGCGACAGGCAGATGCGGATCTCGTCTTCGAGAATCTCAAAGAGCCGCACCATGCCCTCCGCGCCGGCCGCGGCGAGCCCGTAGACGTAGAGCCGGCCGCAGGCGACCGCGTCGGCGCCCAGGATCAGCGCCTTGACCACGTCGGTGCCGCGGCTGATGCCGCCGTCGACGATGATGCGCGCATGCCCACCGACCGCCTCGGCAACCTCCGGCAGCACGTCGATCGAACCGACACCCTGATCGAGCTGCCGCCCGCCATGGTTTGACACATAGACGCAGTCGACCCCGTGCTCGACCGCGATCTTGGCGTCCTGGGCAGTGGCAAGGCCTTTGAGGATCAGCGGGACGTCGAACCCTTTCTTGATCCGTTCGACATCGCGCCAGTTGAACTGAGCCTGGAAGACGCGGGCGTCGTCGACGCGCACCCGGCGGCGCTGATGGCGCTTCGCGATGTCGCGCTCGCGCCGGCTGTAGCTGTCGGTATCGACGGTCAAGCAAAAGGCGTCATAGCCCTTGTCGATGGCGCGGCGGACATGGTCGTCAACCCATTGGGCGTCGCCGCGAACATAGAGCTGGAAGATCTTGAAGCCGTCGCCCGCGGCCTCGGCCGTCTTGTCGAGCCCCGGCTCGGACACCGATGAAAGGATCATGCCGTTGCCGAAGGTGCGCGTCGCCTCCGCCACGGTGGCGCCTCCGCCCGGATCGAATACCTGCAGCGAGCCGACAGGCGCGCACAGCACCGGGATGCGCAGCCTCTTGCCGAAAAGCGTGCTGCTGCAATCGATGTTCGAGACATCACGCAGTACCCGCGGGCGGAAGCCTATCGCGTCGAGCGCCAGGCGGTTGCGTGCCAGCGTCGTTTCGGTCTCGGAGCCGCCGATCAGGTAATCCCAATTGTTGCGATCAAGGTTGGTGCGCGCCTGCGTTACGAACTCGTGCAGGTTCTGGAAACGGCTCTCGAGCGATTCCGGCATGATTTTGTTCTTCCACGCTGATTTGACGACGATCGCAAGCTACCGCTACGATGGCGCTCTTGCCAACCACACGCGACAATCCCCCCGAAGAGGAGACGCAACATGCCGCGCATTCTGACCCCCAGCACCCACTCCCAGGAGACCCTGGCGATCGCCCACGACCTTCTTCCGACGGGCTATGAGCTAGTTAGCGCCCCGCACGGCCGGCCGGAATTCCTGGAATTGCTCAAAGACACCGAGTTCTATATCGGCGCCGGGCAATTCAAGCACGGCCCTGAATTCTATCAGGCCGCACCAAAGCTCAAGATCGTGCAGACCCTGAGTGCCGGCTACAATACTTACGACCTCGAGGCGGCACGGGCCGCCGGCGTGCCGGTTTGCAACAACGGCGGCGCCAACGCCACGGCGGTGGCCGAGCACGCGATGCTGTTGATGCTCGCGGTCTGCCGCAAGCTGATCTGGCAGCACGAGGGTGTGGTCTCCGGCCGCTGGCGCGGTAATGATTTCAATTCCTACAAGCTCTATGAGCTCGAAGACAAAACCCTCGGTATCATCGGCCTCGGCAACATCGGCAAGAAGGTCGCACGCCGTGCCAAGGCCTTCGACATGCACATCAAGTACTACGACATCAATCGGCTGACCGGCGACCAGGAGGATGCGCTCGGCATCCGCTTTGCACTGTTCCCCGAGCTCCTAAAGACCGCCGATATCGTCACCCTGCACGTGCCGCTCGACAAGTCGACGCACAACCTGATCGGCGAGCGCGAATTGGCGATGATGAAACCGACGGCGATCCTGATCAACACCTGCCGCGGCCCCGTCGTCGACGAGAAGGCGCTCTACATGGCCTTGCGCGACGAGAAGATCCTGGGTGCAGGGCTCGACGTGATGGTCGAGGAGCCGCCCAAGCCCGACCATGAGCTGTTCACCCTAAAGAACGCGATTTTCAGCCCGCACGGTGCCGGACCGACTTGGGACAATCATTGGAAGCGGTGGCGCAACGCCTTCGACAATTTCGAGCGGGTGGCGCGCGGCCAGAAGCCGTTTTGGATTGTCCCCGAACTGCGCGACTGACGAGGACACCAGCAAGCGATCGCGAGATCCGCGCTGAGCCTTTAGCTCTCAATGCATGGCCGGTTCGATCCGGCCATGCGCGCCGGGTCGAGCAGTGGGAGCTCGTGTAATCACTCTTTCGCGAAATTGACGCATACCAATCTATATTGGCGCCCCCATCTTGAAGCGGAAATTTCACAAGCGTGCCGGCGATGGATTACGAACGGTTCTTTAACGAGCGCCTCGACGCGCTGCGTACCGAGGGGCGCTACCGCGTATTCGCCGATCTCGAGCGGCGTTGCGGCCGCTTCCCGCGCGCCTTCGATCACCGGGTCGGGGCCGAGGTCACCGTGTGGTGCTCCAACGACTATCTCGGCATGGGGCAGCATCCGGCTGTATTGGCGGCGATGGAACAGGTGTTGCGGGAAATGGGCGCCGGCGCTGGAGGGACGCGCAACATCTCCGGCAACAGCCATCTGCATCTCTTGCTCGAGCGCGAGCTCGCCGATCTGCACGGGCGCGAGGCGGCGTTGATCTTCACCTCGGGCTATGTCGCCAACGATGCCGCGCTCTCGACCTTGGCGCGCGAGATGCCGGACACAGTGGTGCTGTCGGACGCGATGAACCACGCCTCGATGATCGCCGGCATCCGCAACAGCCGCGCCGAGAAGTACATCTTCCGCCATAATGATCCGGCCGATCTGGAGCGTCTGCTGGAACGCGTACCCCGCGGGCAACCCAAGCTCGTCTGCTTCGAGTCGGTCTATTCGATGGATGGGGACATCGCGCCGATTGCCGCACTGTGCGACGTCGCCGATCGCCATGGTGCGATGACCTATCTCGACGAGGTGCATGCCGTCGGGCTCTATGGCCCGCGCGGCGGTGGGATTGCCGAGCGTGACGGGGTCATGCATCGCCCGACGGTGATCCAGGGCACCCTCGGCAAGGCCTTTGGCGTGATCGGCGGCTATGTCGCCGGCTCCGCGGCACTGGTTGATTTTCTGCGCAGCTGCGCGCCGGGCTTCATCTTCACGACGTCATTGCCGCCGGCACTCGCCGCCGGCGCACTCGTCAGCATCCGCCATCTGAAGGAGAGCAAGGTCGAGCGCGAGCGTCACCAGGAGCGCGCCGCGACCCTCAAGCGGCGGCTCGTCGAGGCGGCGCTGCCGGTGATGCCGTCGCCGAGCCACATCGTCCCGGTCATGGTCGGCGACCCGGGGCTGTGCAAAGCCGCCTCGGACGAACTCTTGCACCGCCACCGCATCTACGTGCAACCGATCAATTACCCGACCGTGCCCCGCGGCACCGAGCGCCTGCGCCTCACCCCGTCGCCGCTGCACAGCGACGCCGATATCGAGGCGCTGGTCGCCGGGCTCAGCGATGTGTGGCGCCGCCTGACTCTGCGCCGAGCCGCCTGACGAGCCAAAGAAATAGGGCCTCGCCCGTGGCGCCGACTTAGAAGCACCCAAACGTTTCGGCGATATCAGCGAAGCCGAGGCAAAGCGAAACCGCAAGCGTACTGATATTTATCTCTTTGCGTCGCGGCGCCTTTAGATCGTCAAGCAGCAATGTTGCCGCTTTGAGATCGGCCGTCTCAAACCCTTCGGTGAACCGATCGTACACCGGAGCCAAGATCTCGCGCGCCGCTTTGGGGCGGTTCTGGTCACGCCACAGTCGTGCGAGACTCGTGGCGGCGCGCAGCTCCCAGGACAATGCACCTTGCCGGCGCGCCCAGTCGAGGGCTTGCCGGAAATGATTCTCCGCCACCGCCGCGGCCTCAGGTCCGCCCTCACGTAGAACGAGCTCGCCCTTGACGCGCAGCAACTCGGCCACGCACCAGCGTTCTTCATCGCGCTCGGATCGCGCGAGCGCCTCGTCGATCGCCACCATTCCCTGGGTCCCCTGCCCGACAGCCGCCAAGGCTTCCGCCAGAGCGCCGAGAAATACCGTGTAAGGCACGGCGAACTCACTCTCACGAAGCTCGTCAAGAGCGGTGCGGAGAAGCCGCAATCCGGGTTCCACGTCGCCGCGCTTGATGAACAGCGCGCCCTCTAAACAGCGGGCCCAAGCGTGCCAGAGGGCCAGAACATGCTTTGCCGAATGCTCAAGCAGCACCGCCACGGACCGTTCGGCCGCCGCCAGATCGCCGACCAGGAGCGGGACCGAGCACGCCGCGGCAGAGAGGGCGTAACACAGCGAAACCGTATGGTCGATCGCTCGAGCGTCATCGAGGATGCCTTGCGAGATGCGCATGGCCTGATCGGGAAAGCCCTGAAGCCAGAGGATCCGCGCGAGAAAGACTTGCCCCGCCACCCGCTGGTCGAGCAAAAACCGGACAGTGTGCGATCGGCGATCGCGGGCGACATAGTGACTGACCTGCCCCTCGATGTGACGCCGCGCGCTGGTCTGGTCCCCCAGGTGATGCAGCACGATCCCGGTCATTCCATCGCCGATCAGCCGATCAGCCGGGTCGGCGCTGTTCGAGGTAAGGCTGCAGAACGTTTGAGCAAGCGTCAGCGCCGCCAGATACTCGCCGCTGCTGATGCGATAAGCGAATAGCCCCCAGAGCGCCCGCAACTGATATTCGGTGTCGTCAAGGGTCTGGGCCATCTCGAGGGCTGTTGTCCAGGCCGCAGCGGTCTCGGGCACGGGACCTTTCGTATACATCAGGGAAGCGCCAAGCGCCGAGTAGAGCTGCAACTCGCGATCTGCGTCACTCTCCGATCCGGGCCCGACACAGGAAAGCGCTCGTTCGACGTACCCGCGACACTCCTCGATCAGCGACAACTGGAACCACAGTGGCACCGAGGCGACAGTGAGTGCCAAGCCGATCGATGTGTCGCCGTGCGGCGAAAAGGACCAGTCGAGCGCCGCCCGCAAACCGTCGATCCGGCGGCCATGATCCGCCAGCCACTCGACAGTGGGCCGCGTCTCCCATTCGGTCTGAGCCCGCTCGAAGAGGTTTCGATAACGATCGGCATGGGCTCGTGCGACCTGTCCGAGCTCGCCGCTTTCGGCGAGTTTCTCGCGCCCGTAGGCGCGCGTTGTCTCGAGCAGCCGGTAGCGCATCGTGGCGCCATGGACCTCAACCATGACGAGCGACTTCGCGACCAAGTTCGCGACGCAGTCGATGACGTCCGAAGCAGCGATCTCGGCGCTCGCAGCGACCGCAGCTGCTGACTTCAGCCCAAAGCCGTTGGCGAAGATAGAAACGCGGCGGAAGACAACGCGCTCGCGCTCCGGGAGCAAGGCGTAACTCCAGTCGAGCGTCGCTCGCAGCGTCTGGTGCCGCGGGAGCGCAGTCCGGCGACCGTTGGTGAGCAGGTGGAAACGATCGTCGAGGTGGGCTGCGACCCCTTTAACGCCGAGCGCAGCGGCGCGGGCGGCCGCGAGCTCGATGGCCAGCGCAATGCCGTCCAGGTGCCGGCAGATGGCCGCGGTGGCCGCGGCAATGCGCTGGTCCGGCGCAAAGTGCGGATCCGTCGCGCGCACTCGCGCGACGAACAGCCGAACCGCGCCGTATCTCAGCAAATCCTCGATATCCTCGGTACCTTCGGCCGGTACAGCGAGCGGCGGCACCCGGTAAAGGTACTCATCCTCTGCTCGCAGCGGCTCGCGGCTCGTTGCCATCAAATGTGCTGAGGGGTTGGCCCACAACAGCGCTTCGGCCATGCTCGCCGCGGCGTCGATCACGAGCTCGCAATTATCGAGGACAAGCAAGAGCTGCTTCGTGCCGAGTGCCGTCGCGACACGTTCGGCTGTCACGGCACCAGCGGCGAGCTCGAGCCCGAGAGCGGTGGCGACGGTGACCGGGACAAGGTCGGGATCGGACAGCAACCCGAGCTCGGCGATCCACACCCCATCGGCAAACCTGGGCAGCAAGTGGCGCGCGACCTCGCGGCCCAGTCGCGTCTTGCCGATGCCTCCAGCTCCGACCAAGGTGACGAGCCGATGCGCCGTCACCAGACCGGTCGCCTCGGAGAGCTCGGCCTCCCGGCCAATCAGATCCGACGTCGGCGCCGGAAGGTTCGTTAGACGCTCTGCATCAGGGAGGGGCGGCGGCAAGAAAAACGCAGCGCCTCCGTCGGGAAGCGGATCCTGTTCGCCGGCGGCAGCGGTGATGTCGGCAACGAACCGGTAGCCGCGGCCGGAGATGGTCTTGATGAAGCCACGATCCTCTCCCAAAACCTTACGCA
>DATNKF010000298.1:0-5973 GCA_035603555.1 Allostellaceae bacterium | reverse complement strand
TGGGAGGTCTATTTCCAGGCGCGCCACGTGCCGGCCGCGCGCGTGCGCACAATGGCGGAAGCCCTCGCCGACCCGCATTTCACCGAGCGCCGCGTGTTCCATAAATTTGACAGGGTCGCCGGCATCGACGGCTCGGTAGGGGTGCCGCTCGCCGCGTTCAAGTTTGCGCATGGCGGACCGTCGATCGAGCACCCGCCGCACGAGATGGGCGAGGACACCGATGCGGTGCTTGCCGAGCACGGCTACGACGCGGAGGAGATCGCCGCCTTTCGTCGCGCCGGGGTGATCTGAGGCGTAGTCACCGGAAGTTCCGGCTGGTGATGACGATATCGCGGGGATCGTAGCCCGGCACGCGTTCGGGAAGGGCCAAGGGTGGCTTGCGCATCGGCCGGTACTCGGCCTCGCCGGTGCGGTCGCGCAATGTGTTGAGCCGCGGGGTCAGGTCGTCGAGACGGTGGGCGACGACATGGATGACGCTCTCCTCGCGTTGCAATTTGCCGGTGCAGGAGAGCAGGGTCGCGCCGAGTGCAGCGCGCCGGAAGCGTTCGAGGATAGCCGGCCAGATAATCAGATTGGCAACCCCGGTCTCGTCCTCGATGGTAATGAAGACGACGCCGTTTGCGCTGCCCGGGCGCTGGCGGATCAAGACGACCCCGGCGATCGCGAGCCGGCGATCGACCGGCAGATCGGCAAGATCGGCGGCAGTGACCAGCCCCTCGCGGGTGAGCTCCCGGCGCAGAAAAGCGAGCGGGTGGCGCTTCAGGGTGAGGCTGAGGCTGGCATAATCCTCGACGACGTGCTCGCCCAAGGGCATCTCCGGCAACAGCGCCATGGCGCGCGCCTCGCCCCTCACCCCAGCCCTCTCCCCGTAAAACGGGGAAAGGGAGGGACCCGCGTCAGCGGGAGGGTGAGGGGCGGCTTCAGAGGCCGCGAAGAGCGGCAGGGGCGGGTCGCCGAGCGCCTTCAAGGCCCACAGCGCACGGCGCCGGTCGAGCCCCGTCGAGCGAAAGGCGTCGGCCTCGGCGAGGCGTTCGAGCGCGCCGCGGCCGAGCCCGCTGCGGCGCCACAGTGCCCGCGGATCCGAATAGCCTCCCATTGACCGAGCGGCCACGAGCCGTTCCGCATCGACCTCGGCAAAGCCTTTGATCTGGCGCAATCCCAGGCGCACCGCCCAGCCCCTCACCCCAGCCTTCTCCCCGTAAAACGGGGAGAGGGAGGGACCCGCGAAGCGGGAGGGTGAGGGGCAAACGGCAGGTTCGAGGGTACAATCCCAGAAACTGTGGTTGATATCGACCGGGAGCACCTCAACGCCGTGCTCGCGCGCGTCGCGGACGATCTGTGCCGGGGCGTAGAATCCCATCGGCTGGCTGTTGAGCAAGGCGCAGGCGAAGACCTCCGGGTAGAAGCATTTGATCCAGGACGAGACGTAAACAAGGAGTGCGAAGCTCGCCGCGTGGCTCTCGGGAAAACCGTAGGTGCCAAACCCTTCGATCTGGCTGAAGCAGCGCGTCGCGAAGTCGCGGTCGTAGCCGTTCTCGACCATGCCGGCGACGAACTTGTCGCGAAACAGATGGATGTCGCCATTGCGCTTGAAGGTCGCCATTGCGCGGCGCAGCCGGTCGGCCTCCTCCGGCGCAAAGCCGGCGCCGACGATAGCGATCTTCATCGCCTGCTCCTGAAAAAGCGGCACACCCATGGTCTTGCCCAAGACCTCACGCAATTCCCTGGACGGGTACGTCACCACTTCGCGCCCGGAGCGCCGCCGCAGATACGGGTGCACCATGTCGCCCTGGATCGGGCCCGGCCGCACGATCGCGACCTCTATGACGAGATCGTAGAACTCGCGCGGTTTCAATCGCGGCAGCATCGTCATCTGCGCGCGGCTTTCGACCTGAAAGACGCCGAGCGAGTCGGCGCGGCTCAGCATCTCGTATACGGCTGGGTCCTCGGCCGGGACGGTGGCGAGATCGAGCCGGCGGCCGTAATGGTTCTCGATCAGCGCAAAGGCCTTGCGGATGCAGGTCAGCATGCCGAGCGCCAGGACATCGATTTTTAAAATGCCGAGGCGGTCGAGGTCGTCCTTGTCCCATTCGATGACGGTGCGGTCCTCCATTGCCGCGTTCTCGATCGGCACCAGCTCGGACAACGGCCCGCGGGTGATCACAAAACCGCCGACATGCTGCGAGAGATGGCGCGGAAAGCCGACCAATTGCGCGGCGAGGTCGAGCGCCAGGCGCAGGGTGCGGTCCGAGGGATCGAGCCCGGCCTCGCGCACTCGCAGGTCGGCGATCGGGTCGTTGCTCCACCCCCAGACGATGCCGGCGAGGGCGGCGACGACATCGACGCTGAGGCCCAATGCCTTGCCGACCTCGCGGATCGCCGAGCGCGAGCGGTAGCAGATCACGGTCGCGGCGAGACCGGCCCGGTCGCGGCCGTATTTTTCGTAGACGTACTGGATCACCTCCTCGCGCCGCTCATGCTCGAAATCGACATCGATATCTGGCGGTTCGTTGCGCGCGGCGCTGATGAAGCGCTCGAACAAGACGTCGATCCGCGCCGGATCGACCGCGGTGATGCCGAGACAATAGCAGACGACCGAATTGGCGGCGGAGCCGCGCCCCTGACACAGGATGCCGCGCGCCCTCGCAAACCGTACGATGTCGTGGACGGTCAGGAAGTAGCGGGCGTAGTCGAGCCGCTCGATCAGCTGGAGCTCATGCTCGATCAAACCACGGACCTTGTCCGGGACACCCCCAGGAAAATGCTTTGCAGGAAACCGCTCCGCCGTCCCCTCCCAGGTCAGCTCGGCAAGACACTGTTGCGCCGTCAGCCCTTCCGGTACCGGCTCCTCGGGATATTCGTAGCGCAGCTCATCGAGGCTGAACCGGCAGCGCTCGACGATCTCGAGGCTGCGCTCGACCGCGTCCTGATGGCCGCGAAAGAGCCGCGCCATCTCCTGCGGCGCTTTTAGGTGGCGCTCGGCATTGGCGATGAGACGGTAACCCGCTTCGCCGATCGTGCAGCCTTCGCGGATGCAGGTCAGCACGTCCTGCAGAGGGCGCCGTTCGGGCAGGTGGTAGAGCACGTCGTTGACCGCGACGAGCGGCAGCCCGGTCGCCTCGCCGAGAGCGGCAAGATGGGTCAAGCGCCGTGCGTCGTCGCCGCGATAGAGGTGGTGCGCGGCGAGATAGGCGCGGCCCTCAAAATCCGCTGCGACGCGGGCGGTGAAATCCGCCATGTCCACTGCTTCGGACGGCAAGGCCACGACGATCTGACCGTCGCCGTACGCAACCACATCGGCATAGTCGATATGGCACTCGCTTTTCGGAGCGCGGCGCTTGCCTGATGTCAACAGACGTGTGAGGCGGCCGTAGGCAGCGCGATCCTCAGGAAAGGCGAGGAGGCTCGTGCCGTCGCGCAGATCGAGGCGGCAGCCGACGACAAGCCGGATTCCGACTTCTTTTGCTGCATGATGGGCGCGCACGACGCCGGCGAGGCTGTTGCGGTCGGTGATCGCAATCGCCTGGTGGCCAAGAGCGGCAGCGGTCAGCACCAGTTCGTCCGGATGCGCGGCACCGCGCAGAAACGAGAAATTGGTGGTGACCTGCAATTCCGCGTAGCGCGGCGCCGAATCAGGAAAAGACGCCATGGACAAACCAGCGCGGCGGGCGGTCGTTGCCGTGCAGACCCGCCCGGAACAACCAGAAGCGCCGCCCCTCCTCGTCCTCGACCCGGTAATAGTCGCGGATCGCGTCCCCGCCTTCGCGAAGACCGGCGCCGGACGCCGTCGGCTGCCACCATTCATCCGCAATCCGCTCCGGCCCGTCGGCCCGCGTCACCCGATAGCGGCGTCGCCGCCAGGCGAACCGAAACGGCGGGTCGTCGGGCAACAGCCAGAATGCCTCGACGGGCTCCGGCGGCTCGAACAACCGGATTGGCCGCTGCGGTTTGCCCCCACCCCCCAGCTGCGCGGGTTCCTCCCTCCCCCGTGGCCACGGGGGAGGGCCGGGGTGGGGGCCAGCTGCCGGAACGCTGACCGAGGCCCGCTCCGGGATGTGGCTTTCGCGCGGTTCGAGCCGCGACAATGCGGCGAGCCCCAACTTGTTGCCGAGCCGGTCCAGGAGCGGGGCGATGCCGCTCGCCTCGCTGCCGGCTGGGTGGCCGAGGAGGCCGATCTGCTCGGGCGGCAGGGGCTCGACTGCAAAGACAGCGAGGATCATATCTTCGATGCCGAGACCGGGATCGACGGTGTCGAGCCGTTCTTTGAAAAGGGCCGCGAGGTGACGCGGATCGCGGCTCGGGCGAGCGGTGCCGAGCCGGATCCGCTCGACCAGGCCGTCGACGCGGTGAAAGCCGAGGTCGACCCGCCGCGCTCCGGTTCCTTCCCGCACCAAGCGCTGGACGAGATCCGCGGTGAGCCGCTCCGTTGCCAGCATCAGATCGGTGGGCTCGGTAATCGGCTCGGCGAAGCTCAACCGTACCCGCCGGGTCGGCACCTCGCCGAGCGGCGACAATGGCTCCGGCATGTCGCCCTGCGCCTGATCGAGACGTTGCATCACAGTCTCGCCGAACCGGCGAGCAAGCGCATCGCGCGGCATTGCAGAGAGATCACCGACCCGCTTCAGGCCGACCCGCCGCAGCCCTTGGGCGGTTGCGGGGTCGAGGCGAAGAGCCTCTACCGGCAGCGGGGCGAGGGCGGCGCGACAATCTCCTGGCGGCAGGATGACCGGGTCCTTGCCCATTTCGGCAAAGCGGGCCATTGCCCAGGCAGCACCCAATGTGTCGGCAATGGCGATGCGACCCGAGACATGTCGATCGAGCCGAGCCATAATATCGGCGGCGAGTGCGGCCTCCCCGCCCCAGAGATGGGCCGAGCCGGTGATCTCGATGCGCACCCCGTCCGTCCCGTCGGGAGCGGTCCACGGGCTGTAGCGACCGCACCATTCCGCCAGCCTGCGGAGTGCCGCGGCGTCTTCGGCGAGCTCCGCCGCGGCGGTGGCGAGACCGGGGAAAAAGGAGAGCGCGTCCGCTAACGGCATCCCTGGGGCGAGGCCGGCGGCGGTCGCGGCCGAATTGACTGCGGCGAGAAGCCGCCGTCCGGCGGAATCGGCGACCGTCGCAAACGGGATCTCCTCAGCCGGCGCGCCGGAATCTTTCCGCCGGGACAGGCGTAGTCGATCGATCGGCCAGCGTGGCAGCCAGAGATACATGACCCGTCGCATCGGCCACCTCCACTTCCCAGCATGCCGGCTCGCCGCCGCGGCAGCGCAAGAGCTCGACCCGCCACCGCGGGCGTCCTACTCCGGGCTCTCCGCGGGGGGGCTGCGACGGCAGCGCGGCGACCCGCCACCGGGTTACCGCTGCATTCGGCAGAGCGCGTTCGCGCGCCGCCTGCCCCCCGTCGCGCCAGCGCCGCAACAAAAAAGCGGTGATGCCGGAGCGTTCTGCGGCGAGCTGCAGGCGGCGGCTCGCCACGGCAGGGAGCACCCCGATTTCACCGATCACCGCGGCGATGCCGGGAGCGCGCAAGCCTTCCTCCATCGCCCACAGGATCTCGTCATCGCGCGGTGCCCGGACCAGCACGAGACGCCCGGGATCGAGCCCATGGGCGGCAAGCCCCGGCCCATAGAGATCCGGACGGGGAAGGCACCACAACACCAAGCCCCCCTCATCCCGACCCTCTCCCCCCGTTCGCGGGGGGAGAGGGGGTAAAATTTTCAACCCCTCTCCGCCCCTCAGGGGGGAGAGGGAGGGGCCCAGGCGCGTCTGCGACTGAGAGGCTGAGGTGGGCTGGGTCGTCAGGCGCCCAATGATACCGGCGGCAAAGGCGGCGGCGAGTGCGCCATCCTCCTCATCGCCCCCCACCCCCAGGATCTCATGCAGGGCCCCCCGTGCCAGCCCGCCGCCCGGCAGCATTCGGTCGATCGCCGCGACCCCGAAAGGCAATACCCGGTGCACCGTCGCGGCCGGCCG
>DATNKF010000297.1:0-3668 GCA_035603555.1 Allostellaceae bacterium | reverse complement strand
TTCAACACCTGACGCCGCTCGGCCATCCGGTGGCGCCGATCCTGGCCCCCTGGCTCGACAACCATATGTTCGTCGCCTCGACCCTGATCGGCTTTACGGTCATGGAGCGCTATCCGGCGATGAAGGTCGTGGTGGCCCATGGCAAGGCTTCGTGGATGCAGGAAGTGCTCGAAAAGATGGAGGCCTCTACCCGGGTGATCCCGCTCCTCCATCATTATCCTGTCAGCACCGAGCCGGAAGAGATGTGGGAACAGGGCAACGTCATGCTCGGGTTCGATGCTGAGGAACGGCTGATTCAGAAACTGCCGCAGGACTTTGCCGCGAAAATCGTCTGGGGATCGCGGTACCCGCATCACGATGCGACAAGCGCCTGGGACGCTATCGCCAAGCTGCGCAACGCCAAGGTCCCAGATGCGCTGATCGCTCGAATGATGGGGCGGAACGCCGCCGATCAATTCCGCATCGAGCCGGTTCGTCAGACGGCTGCGTAGCCTAGCGCGTGACCCCGGCAAGACAGTAGCCGCGACCCGATCGAGCGTTGCGCCGTGCGGGCAGCCGTCGAGACCGCTTCGCGCCGCCTCCGGCGGTGGCCTGCGGCACGCCAATCCTCCCGTCAACCTGGTCGTCGCAGCCCCGTCGAGCGATCGGCGGGGCTAACCGCCATCAGCCATGCGTATCTGCGGATCGCGCGGGAGAATGGTGCTGAAGTAGTATCTGATGTGCCGCGCGCGTTTGCCGCGATCAATTGGCCGCAGGGAGGACAACGCGACGATGAATCGATGGCAGAAGCTTGCCGCAGCCGCAATCCTGTCATCGGCCGTTGGCGGGGGCGGTCCGGGCTCCGCGGCGGCGCAAACCAAACCGGAAGGCGAGATGCGGTTTGCGCTTTACGTGACCCTGGCGCCGGCCTGGCTGGATCCGGGGGAGGCTGTCCCGGACAATCTTACGCCGTTCTGGATGATGTATGCGCTGCACGACGCGCTGGTAAAGCCGATGCCCGGAAACCTCATGGCGAACAGCCTCGCGGAATCCTGGTCGATCAGCGAGGATCGCCTCGTCTACGAATTCACCTTGCGCAAGGGCCTGAAATTCCACAACGGCGACCCTTTCACCGCCGAGGACGTGGCGTTCAGCTTCAAGCGGGCGAAGGGGGCGCAGCTCCAGGAAAAGGTGAAGGAGGTCGTGATCGTCGACCCGCACAAGGTGCAGTTCGTCCTGCGTGAGCCGTGGCCGGACTTCATGGCTTTCTACGGCACGCTGGCGAGTGCGGCCGGCTGGATCACCCCCAAGAACTACTTCGAGAAGGTCGGCCCCGACGGCTTCAAGCAGCACCCGATCGGCCTCGGCCCCTACAGATTCGTCAGCATGAAGTCGGGCATCGAGCTGGTGATGGAGGCGAACGAGGAGTACTGGCGCAAGGTGCCGTCGGTCAAACGCCTCGTTTTCCAGAGCGTCCCGGAGGGCAGCACCCGCCTCGCGATGCTGAAACGGGGCGAGGTGGATCTCGCCTATCTGCTGGAAGGAGAGCTTGGCGAGTCGATTAGGGACGACCCGAAGTTGAAGCTCGTCTTCTCCGGCGGCATCGGCACTTTTTTTCTCGACTTCTTCGACATGTGGGACCCGAAATCGCCGTGGGCCGACCAGCGCGTGCGCAAGGCGGCGAGCCTCGCGATCGACCGGCAAGCGCTGAGCGACGCCGATACGCTTGGCGCTTCCAAGCCCAACGGCAACATCGTGCTCAAGCGCTTCGAATACGCGCTGCCAATCGAAGCCGATCCGTACGATCCGGTTCAGGCGAAGAAGCTGCTTGCCGAAGCGGGCTATCCGAACGGGTTCGACGCGGGCGACCTGATCCCCGTGCCGCCGTACTTCGCGACCGGCGAGGCGATCACCGGCTATCTCGGCGCCGTCGGCATCAAGACTAGGCTGCGCACGATGGAGCGGGCCGCGTTCTTCTCCGCGCTTTCGACGAAGAAGTTCAAGGGCCTGTGCTTTTGCGCCACCGCCAACTATGGCAATGCCTCGACCCGCATGTCGGCGATCGTGCCCACCAGCGGCACCTTGGCCTATGGCGGGTTCCCCGACATCGATGAACTGTACCAGCGCCAGCTCACCGAAACGGACTCCGAGAAGCGCGAGACGATGCTGCACCAGATCCAGAAGACCCTCTTCGAGCGGACGCGGTTTGCGCCGATCTTCGACTATTTCTGGCCGAGCGGGATCGGGCCGCGCGTCGAGGAGGCCTCGCTGATGAGGATCGATCCCTTTCCGTGGTCGGCTCCACTGGAGGATGTGCGGTTGAAGCGGCCGTGAGCGCACGCATCGTCCACCGCGGCCCAAGATCGATCTGACACAGAGAAAAAAGGCGGCGGCAGGGTCTCGAAGGCCGCTGCCCACACCAGCTCACGCCAGCTCGTCGAGAAGTGCTTTTGCTTCCATAAGATCAGTGGTGTCGAATCCTTCAGTAAACCAGCTATAGACCGGTGTAAGGAGTTCTCTTGCTTCCGCCCGCCGGCCCTGCTCGGCCCACAGGCGAGCCAGATCCACCGCCTTGGTCATCTCCTCGACGAACAGCGGAACGCCGTCGGTCTTTTGCACGATATGCTCGACGACCTCCGCCGGCAGTGCTTTGCCGCCGGCGAGGCGGGTCGCCATAACCTCGATCTGCGGCCGTTCGAGCCGGTTGAGGGTCAACGGCCTGACATGCGAGCGCGCCGGCCAGGGCGGCACGAATTCCGGGCGGTAGGTCAGCACGATCAACAGCGGCACCGTCGGCGCCTGGTCGATCAGCTGGCCGAGCAGGTCCAAAGTCGACGGGTCGGCCCAGTGGACATCTTCCCAGACCTCGAGCAATGGTCGTCGCTCGGCTTCCGCCAGGGTCAACGCGACGATCGTGTCCGCGGTATGTTCCTTGAGCTGCTCCTGCGTCAGATCCAGCCGCGGATAGGCATCGTCGAGCGGTAATGACAGCAGCGAGGCGAACAACGGCACGGCCTCCTCGCGAGGCAGCCGATAGGGCGCCAGCGCGCTTTCGAGCTTGGCGAGCCGGGCCGCGCTGTCGTCTTCCGGCTGCCACCCGGCAAGGCGTTTAAAATGCTCGACCGCCGGATAGAGCGCGCTGTTCGTATGGTAGGGCGAGCAACGCAAGGTGACGCGCGTCAGCCCCTCGGCGTGCACCTCGCGGCGCAAGGTGTCGACGAGCGCCGATTTGCCGATGCCCGGCTCGCCGCTGACGAAGACGACCTGGCCGTGGCTCTCCTCCTTGGTCTGCTGCCAGGCCCGGCGCAAGAGACCGATCTCCTCGTCACGGCCGACGAGGGGGAAATCCGCGGTCGTGGTTTCAAACTCAGCCTCTTCCTCCTCGCGCAAGCCCGCGACGCGCCAGACCTGGACCGGCTCGGCGATGCCTTTGAGCGCATGTGCGCCGAGACCCTCGCAGGCGAAGATGTCGCCGAGGAGATCGCGCGTGGCGGCGCTGATCAGGATGGCGTCGGGGCCGGCGAGGGCCTGCAGGCGGGCGGCGAGGTTGGGCGTTTCGCCGACGACGGTCTGCTCGCGCGCGGCACCTTCGCCGATTGTCTCGCCGACGACGACGAGTCCGCTCGCGATACCAATGCGCGCGGCGAAGCGGGTCCCGTTGCTGCGCGCGATCCCGGCGCCGAGCGCCG
>DATNKF010000296.1:0-6503 GCA_035603555.1 Allostellaceae bacterium | reverse complement strand
GTCGAGCAGGGAGGAAATCCAGCCAGCGTCCCGCCGGCGCTCGCTGACACGGTCGAGCGGGTTGCCGGCAAAGCAATAAATCTCTTCCATCACCGCAGCATATCCACTTGAGACGGGTTTAAGTCAAATAGGGCATTAGCGGCTAACGGAGCAACGATGCTTCTCGGAGCCTGGCTTCTCCATTCGGTTCGGCTTGCGGCGGCGCTTGGAATGGCCATTGTGGCGATGCAGGCGCCCGCCGTCACGCGCGAATATCAGGCAGCACTCCTCCAGTTGGTGCGGAGCTCGGGTGAGGACATCGCCCAGCGCAAGGCCTCTGCGCAGCGCTTCTACGGCATCCCGATCGAGAACGAGGAGCGCTTCATCACCCGGCTGCGCGCCGTCGAGCCGTCGAATGCCGAAACCTTTGCCGACGTGCTCGCGCGCGAGAAGAGCCTGCGCGCATCCTATGACCGCATTGAGCGCGACCCAGGCCTGTGGCGCCCGATCACTGCCGCCAGGGATGTTATTAGCGACGACACCGGCGCTCGGCGTCAAATCGCCCAAACGGTGTTCGAGAGTTTCGCGCCGCAACTCGATCTGTCGTTCGCCACGGCGATCTACGGCCTTGCGGGCTTGTTCCTGGGCTCCCTGATGGGTGAGCTGGCGACCGCCGCCTTCCTTTCCCGGCAGCACCGAACCGCGATATGAGCTCGGTCGCTGCACCCGGGCGCGTCGTTGGGTCGATCCATTGCTCCAGGCTGACTGAACGGCCGGTCCTCTTCTTGGCTGGTTAGTTCAAGCCAGTTTGCTGATGATGTCGCTCGAGGCGCTGAAATTGTGCGATCACGATCCCGCAGCCTGGGATCAGCGCGCCGCCCTCCTGGTCCGGGTATGCGCTGGCCGTGAAGATCTCGGTAAAGCGCGAGGCGGCGGCAGCCTCCTCGGTCGGATCGAAAGAAGCGGCGGCAATCAGGTGTTGAATCACTTTTTCGGCTTGTTCGACGCGAGCGGTCGGGACGCCGCAGCGGTGCGCGTTGCCCAACAGGAAGCCGCCTGTTTCCGCAAGCCGAATGGGGTCGGCTGCCCTGGCGACGGCGACACTCAAGAGGAGCAGAGCAGTCGCGGCGAAAAGAGTTGAACGCATGGAGGACCTCGATCCGATTCGTTCCCCCCTGCAAAGTAAACAGCGAAGCACTGGGTTCGTGCCGCAACAGTCCAGCAACAAGATGGAGATTTGCTGCCTTTTTGCCGTGTCATTTTTTGGACATCGTGGGTCCGGCCCGCGGTCGCAAGACAAGGTAGCCGCAGATCGCGGAAATGACCGAGGCAAGCAGCACGGCGATGCGAATATCGACGTCGTAGGCCTCGGCGGGGAAGGCGAGGGTGCCGATGAAGAGGCTCATCGTGAAGCCGATTCCGGTGAGCAGCGCCACGCCGTAGAGTTGGCGCCAATCGGTTCCTTCCGGCAGCGTCGCGAGCCCAATCCGGGTTGAAACCCAAATCGATCCAATAACGCCCAGTTGCTTACCGACAAAGAGTCCCAATCCGATCCCAAGCTGGATCGGATGCAGCAAATGGCTAGGGGCGACGCCGGCTAGCCCGACCCCGGCATTGGTGAAGGCGAAGACTGGCAGCACCCCAAAGGCGACCCATGGGTGCAGATCCTGCTCGAGGTCGTGGGCGGGGGAGGAGCCGCTCGGCGCTCGCATGGGTATCGCCAGACCAGTGATGACGCCCGCGAGAGTGGCGTGAACGCCGGACTTTAAGACGCAGATCCACACGAACACGCCAAGCAGCAGGTACGCGCCCCGGCGGGTCACGCCGGACACGTTGAGGGTAAAGAGCGTGACGATGCCGAGGCCGGCAAGGATCAGCGCGACCAGCGACAGCTCGGCAGTATAGAACACCGCAATGATGATAATCGCGCCGAGGTCGTCGATGATCGCCAGGGCCAGCAGGAACACCTTGAGCGATGGCGGCGCCCGCGGCCCCAGCAAGGCGAGGACGCCGAGCGCGAAGGCGATATCGGTTGCGGTCGGGATTGCCCAGCCGCGAAGGGCCTCCTCATCGCTCCAATTGAAGGCAAGGTAGACGAGCGCTGGGCCGGCCATACCGCCCAAAGCCGCGACCACCGGCAGTGCGGCGTTTGAAGCGCTCGACAGCTCCCCTTCCATGATCTCGCGTTTGATCTCGATCCCGACAAGCATGAAAAAGACCGCCATCAGCCCGTCGTTAACCCATAGCAGCATGGGCTTGGCGATGGCGAGGCCGCCGAACTGAATTGCAACCGGCAATTCGAGGAGCTGCGCGTAGAGAGGCTCGAGCGACGAATTGGCCAGAATGAGCGCGACCGCGGCGGCTGCGCAGAGCACGATGCCGCCGGCCGACTCCAGCTTCAGGAATTGTTGAAGTAGCGACAGAGCCGCATCCCCTTCGGGGTGCCGCCTGCACCCTGCTTGCCTCTCTCCCCGTTCTCGGGGAGAGAGGAGAAAACTGTGCCGGTGTCGCGAGATTAGGCCGGAGCTGGAATCGCGCGCTGATTGTACATGATCTTGCGCATCTGCTCTCGCTCTGCCGCTGTCAGGGTGCTGGGATCGACACGCAGATTGTTGCCGGTGTCCATGCCGCGCTTGACCGCCGGACGGTTGCCGACCTCCTCGAACCATCGCTTGAAATGCTTGAACTCGGCGATGTCCTGGCCTTGAGCCTCGGCGCTGACCGTCCACGGATAGGAGATCATATCGGCGATCGTGTACTCGTCGCCGCAGAGGTAGCGGCGGTCATAGAGCCGGTTGTTCATGACGCCGTAGAGCCGATTTGCCTCATCGGTGAAGCGGCGGATCGCATAGCTCAGGTCGCCCGCCTCGGGGCCGGCGCGGCGGAAGTGGCCGCATTCGCCGAGCTTCGGGCCTTGATTGGCCATCTGCCACATGACCCATTGGGTAACCTCGTATTTCCCGCGGGTGTCCTGTGCGAAGAAACGGCCTTCCTTCTCCGCCAGGTACATCATGATGGCACCCGACTCGAAGATGCTGATCGGCGCTCCGCCGCCCTTTGGCGCATGGTCGACCAGCACCGGCATGCGGTGGTTCGGATTGATCTTCAGGAACTCGGGCTTGAACTGATCGCCGCGCCCGATGTTGCACGGGACGAGGTTGTAGTCGAGGCCGAGCTCTTCGAGCAGGATCGTGACTTTCTTGCCGTTCGGCGTCGGCCAAAAGTGGAGATCGAGCATCGCTGTTTCCTTTCGGGGTTGACGGCTGAGGTCAATCGGCGCGGACGATAACGCCCCGCCGACCGGCTGTCACCGATCGGAGTTAACGAGCCCTCGTGGCTGGGTCCCGGCTATTCGCGGCGGAAGGTCACCACCAGGACATCGCGATAAGCCGGGAGGCTCGGGTCGATCGGCGTTACCGCGGTGACGCCGTGATATACCCGGCTGTCGTCGACCAGGGCCGCATCGAGCGGTGCCGTCAGGGTGAAACTGCCGAGCGGGCGCCTCACGAGATCATATATCGTGGTCTCGCCGCTCGCGATATTCTCGCGGCGCACCATCAGCACTAGGACCCAGTCGACACCGTCGCGGTGCATGCCTTCGGGGGTCGGGTGGCCCTCTTCACCGGGCTGCGCCTCGATGCGAAACTGATGCAGCTCGACATGCCATGCTGCGGGCCGGACCTCGGAGGGCGTCATTCGATCGAACAGTGTCTGGCTCGTCTGCAGGATCGCGGCCAACGCGGGGTGGCCCGCGACCGCGTCGCTCACCGGCTCGAACCAGCGCTCGAGGCCGCCGTTGAGCGGGTTGTAGTCCCGGCTCTGATAGTGCGGCTGATGCGGCTTGCGAATGATTCCGGCCGATGTGGCCCGAAAGGCGGCGAAGCGGCGGCGGCGGTAGCGGCCGCCATCGGCCATATAGGCGTCGACGCCGAGATCGTCCCAGCTGGCGGCGAAGGTGCCCCAATCGCGCAACCCGGCAGTCTCCATCAGCGCGTGCATCTCCGGTGCCCGGACAAAGGCGAAGCCGTCACGGCCGATCGTCTCGGCGATTGCGGCGTAAGGTTCCGTCATCGGCGCATCCTCGATCCCATGCCGGCTTTATGTGGTCGTATCGGGCGGGTTTCCACCCCCGAGTGGGCTCGCACTTTGTTACGATAAAGGGGTATTATCGCGATCAGATACAAATTTTCGTACGCTTCATGCATATCAAAGATAACCCAGCCACAATCCGCTTGCGTTTTTGGTGCGATAACCCTATTAACTATGATTGGTTGTGTCGATGATATAATTTCCCGCAAGAGGGGACGCATGCAAGCAGCATCTCAACACCGTCGGGGTTACGTGTCGAGGATCCCGATAACCGCCATCAGGAACCCGGCCGCACTTGCCGTGCTGCTGTTAGGGTTGACGGCTTCTCCGAGCCGCGCCGACTGCGGGCCGCTCCCTGCAGAGGTCGACGCCCGCTGCTACGCCAACAACCTGCAGGCGGCGGTCGACGAGGCGCTCTCCTCCGATCGCCCGCTGCTCCTTCCGCGCGGCACATATCGGATAACTCGGCCCCTGGTGATCGACTACGCCACCCACGCCGGAACCGGGTTCGAGGTGATATCACGAGGGGCGACAATCGATGGCACATCGATCGCAGATGCGCCGGTCATGAAAATCCTGTGTTCGGGAGGCTCACCGGCGGCCCCGCGCGGCTGCTTCTACTTCCACCAGGAGGGAACGCTGTTCGTCAATGCGCGCTCCTCCGGTTATGCCGTCGCGATTGGAAAGCCGGATTTCTCCGATGCCCACAATTCGATCAAAATCGCTCACCTGATCGTCAACAATAGCGGTAACGGCGCGGAGGCGGGCGGCGTCCAATTGAACTATGTCCTAAACGCCGAAATGTTCATCGTCGGCGTCGCGGCGGGCGGCGGCAACGGCATAGCCCTCGAACAGGTTCAGTTCAGCGTGCTCCACGGCGCCGGGTCGGCGACGAGGGGCTACGCGCTGGCGATCGAGAACGGTTACACCTTCTCCAACACATTGACGAGCATGGACCTCGAGGAGTCGCACACCTGCCTGCGGCTCACCAGCGCCTACGCACACTCGAACTCGTTCCTTGCGCCTTACGTCAATTGCCCGGTGGTTGTCGAGGCGACGCACCAGGGCCTCGGTGCGATCGCCGGCCCCCCGGCCACCGTCGGAAGCGCCGCCGTGACGGAGGTCACCTGGTTGGATTAAACGGCGCGGCCAAGCGCGGGTAGATCACAACACCGCTTCGGCGACGACGCGCAACGCCGCTAAGGTCGCGCCGGCGAGCACGAGCGACCCGATCCGGTGGTCTTTCGCGAGCTCGCTCCAGGCTCCGAGGCGATCGCGGACCCGCTCTTTGGATCCAACCAGCGAGATCTCGTCGATCAGCGCGTCCGGCACGGCTGCTTCGGCCTCCCTGCGTCGGCCAGCGAGGAAATGGTCTTGGATCGAAACGGCCGCGTCTTCATAGCCGAGCCGCTTGATCAGGTCGTTGTAGTAATTCTTCGACCGGGCGCCCATGCCGCCGATATAGAGCGCAAGTTGTGGCCGGATCGCATCCCTGCAGGCGTCGAGATCGTCGCCCATCGAGATGCGGACATAGGGGGCGAGATCGAAATCGGCGAGAGTCCTGCCGGCAGCGGCCCTCGCCATCCCCTCCAGCACCGGGGCGGTGATCGTCTCCGGCTTCTCAGGTGACATAAAGATCGGCAACGTGCCGTCCGCCACTTCACCCGCGGTCCTGAGCCCAGCCGGCGCAATTGCCGCGGTGTAGAATTTCAACGCGGGATCACCGTGGATGATGCTGCGCAGCGGCTTGCCGAGCCCGGTCGCACCCGGCCCGGTATAGGGGATCTGATAGTGCTCACCGTGAAATTCGAGCGGCGCCTTGCGCTCGATGATCCGGCGGATGATTGCGATGTATTCCCGCGTGCGTAGGAGCGGCTTGCCGAACGGCACGCCGTGCCAGCCCTCGACGACCTGCGGGCCGGATGGCCCGATGCCGCAGAGAAATCGATTGCCGGACATGGCCTGCAAGGTCATCGCGGTCATCGCTGCGCAAGTCGGGGTGCGTGCCGGCATCTGCATAATGCCGGTGCCGGCCTTGATCCTCTTGGTCTGCGCCAGCACCCAGGCAACCGGCGTCACCGCGTCGGTGCCATAGGCCTCGCCGGCCCATACCGCCTCATAGCCGAGCCGTTCGGCCTCCCATACGAGTTCCATGTCGACGCCCGAGGCCGGCGAAAACTTCAAGGTCATGGCTAATTTCATGGCTGAATACCCTCCGCCGCGCGCGCGATCCATTCCACCGCGCGCAACCAGTCCTCGAGCGCGCGCTCGGCAGGCTCGACGAGGACGTGCCCGATGCCCGCCTCGCGGTAGGCGGCCAGCCGCGCGCCGAGCTCGGCTTCGTCTTTCCCGTCCCAGCTGTTGCGCAGCGAGATCGTGAATTCGGGCTCCGGCCGCTTGTCACGTAGCCGTCGAACGGTCGGCATGGCTTCCTG